>NZ_JBGLYV010000056.1:0-43581 GCF_047304225.1 Pseudomonas sp. Pseusp3
GTGGCCGCAGGCGCCGCCGTGGCAGGAGTCGCCGGTGCGGCGGCCGGCGCAGCGGGAGCTGCAGGGTTGACCAGTTTCGGAACTGTCGCCGGAATGATCGGACCACCGCCCTGTGCGTCCAGGTTTTCCTGGGCCTGGGCGGCGTCGTTGGCGCGCTCTTCGGCAGTACGATTGTCACTGAACACCAGCAGCAGGTAACGGCTGCGGTTCAAGGCGGCGGTCGGAATGGCGCGGACAATGGCAAACGGCTGGCCGGAATCGTGAATCACTTCCTTGACCGTCGCCACCGGGTAACCGGCCGGAAAACGTTGCCCGAGGCCGGAGCTGACGAGCAAGTCGCCTTCCTTGATGTCGGCGGTATCGGCCACATGACGCAACTCGAGACGCTCCGGGTTGCCGGTGCCGCTTGCAATCGCCCGCAAACCGTTACGGTTCACCTGCACCGGAATGCTATGGGTGGTATCGGTCAATAGCAGGACGCGAGAGGTGTAGGGCATCAACTCGACCACCTGGCCCATCAGGCCACGGGCATCGAGTACCGGCTGACCGAGGACCACGCCGTCGCGCTCGCCTTTATTGATGATGATGCGATGGGTGAAGGGGTTGGGGTCCATGCCGATCAACTCGGCCACTTCGACTTTCTCGTTGACCAGTGCCGAAGAGTTGAGCAACTCGCGCAGCCGAACGTTCTGCTCGGTCAGGGCGGCAAGTTTCTGCATGCGCCCCTGCAACAGCAGGTTTTCAGTCTTGAGTTTTTCGTTTTCGGCGACGAGTTCGGTCCGGCTGCCAAACTGACTGGCAACGCCTTCCCACAGTCGTCCGGGCAGGTCGGTGATCCAGTAGGCGTCCATCAGCACCAGCGACATCTGGCTGCGTGCAGGCTTGAGCAGACTGAAACGGGCGTCGACCACCATCAGCGCGACCGATAGCACGACCAGCACCAACAGGCGCACGCCCAGTGAAGGGCCCTTGGTGAAAAGCGGTTTAATAAGCCGCTCCTCCCAGGCAAATGTTCTGTTTATTCATACGGCGGCAATCCGGCCTGGATGCAGACTGACAGAAGATAAACGCGAACAGGCAGCACTGCAAAGTGCCGCCTGCGCGCTCAACAGCATAGAGGCGATCCGGCGACTTATTCGCTGGAAAGCAGGTCCATGGTGTGTTTATCCATCATTTCCAATGCACGGCCACCACCGCGAGCAACGCAGGTCAGCGGGTCTTCGGCAACGATCACCGGCAGACCGGTTTCCTGGGCCAGCAGCTTGTCCAGGTCACGCAGCAAGGCGCCACCACCGGTCAATACCAGGCCGCGCTCGGCGATGTCGGAAGCCAGTTCCGGAGGCGATTGCTCCAAGGCGCTTTTCACGGCCTGAACGATGGTTGCCAGGGACTCTTGCAGAGCTTCCAGCACTTCGTTGGAGTTCAGGGTGAATGCGCGTGGAACGCCTTCGGCCAGGTTGCGGCCACGAACGTCGACTTCGCGAACTTCGCCGCCCGGGTAGGCCGTACCGATTTCCTGCTTGATGCGCTCTGCAGTCGACTCACCGATCAGGCTGCCGTAGTTGCGACGCACATAGGTGATGATCGCTTCGTCGAAGCGGTCGCCGCCAACGCGGACGGATTCGGCGTAAACCACACCGTTCAGGGAGATCAGCGCGATTTCGGTGGTACCGCCACCGATATCCACGACCATCGAACCGCGGGCTTCTTCAACCGGCAGGCCGGCACCGATGGCAGCGGCCATTGGCTCTTCGATCAGGAATACTTCGCGGGCACCGGCACCGAGGGCCGATTCGCGGATGGCACGACGCTCAACCTGGGTGGATTTGCATGGAACACAGATCAACACGCGAGGGCTAGGCTGCAGGAAGCTGTTTTCGTGAACCTTGTTGATAAAGTACTGCAGCATTTTTTCGCACACGCTGAAGTCGGCGATAACGCCGTCCTTCATCGGACGAATGGCAGCGATGTTGCCCGGAGTACGGCCGAGCATGCGCTTGGCTTCGGTGCCGACAGCAACGACACTTTTCTGGTTACCGTGTGTCCGAATGGCCACAACGGAGGGCTCATTCAGGACGATACCGCGCTCGCGCACGTAAATAAGGGTGTTGGCAGTGCCCAGGTCAATGGAAAGATCGCTGGAAAACATGCCACGCAGTTTCTTGAACATGGGAAAGGGACCCTAGGCAACGCGTGGGTAAAAAAGTGCGGCAAACTCTAACAACGACAGGGATTTTGGGCAAGGCGCCAATATGTTAAATTGGCCGCTTTTCTGTGCACCAAGCCCCACAATCGCGGCCTTATGACCGTAGAAGTGCGGTAGTGTTCCGACAATCTAACACACGGACGCCGTCCGTTTTGTTTTCCACTGGAGAATCCCAATGGCGCTAGAACGCTCCGACGTGGAAAAAATCGCTCATCTGGCCTGCCTTGGCCTCAATGATGCCGATCTTCCACACATCACTTCGGCCCTCAACAGCATTCTCGGGCTGGTCGACGAAATGCAGGCGGTCGATACCGACGGTATCGAACCGCTGGCCCACCCGCTGGAAGCCAGCCAGCGCCTGCGCGCGGACGTCGTGACCGAGACCAATAACCGCGAGGCCTACCAGTCCATCGCACCAGCGGTCGAAAACGGCCTGTACCTGGTTCCGAAAGTCATCGACTAAAGGGAAAGAGCCTGCAATGCATCAATTGACTCTGGCCGAGATCGCCCGCGGACTCGCCGATAAAAAGTTTTCCTCCGAAGAGCTGACCAAAGTCCTGCTGGCGCGCATCGCCCAGCTCGATCCACAGCTCAACAGTTTCATCAGCCTCACCGAGGACCTGGCGCTCACGCAGGCGAAAGCCGCTGATGCACGCCGCGCCAATGGTGAGAGCGGCGCCCTGCTCGGCGCGCCGATCGCCCACAAGGACCTGTTCTGCACCCAGGGCATTCGCACCAGCTGCGGCTCGAAGATGCTCGACAACTTCAAGGCCCCGTACGACGCCACCGTCGTCGCCAAGCTGGCCGCTGCCGGCGCCGTGACCCTGGGCAAGACCAACATGGACGAATTCGCCATGGGTTCGGCCAACGAGTCGAGCTACTACGGCGCGGTGAAAAACCCGTGGAACCTGGAACACGTGCCTGGCGGTTCGTCCGGCGGTTCGGCTGCCGCAGTTGCCGCTCGTCTGTTGCCTGCAGCCACCGGTACCGACACCGGTGGTTCGATCCGCCAGCCAGCCGCATTGACCAACCTCACCGGCCTGAAACCGACGTACGGTCGCGTATCGCGCTGGGGCATGATCGCTTACGCCTCCAGCCTCGATCAGGGCGGTCCGTTGGCGCACACTGCCGAAGACTGCGCAATTTTGTTGCAAGGTATGGCCGGCTTCGATCCGAATGACTCCACCAGCATCGACGAACCCGTGCCGGACTACAGCGCCAGCCTCAACGGTTCGCTGCAAGGCCTGCGTATCGGCGTGCCGAAGGAGTACTTCAGCGCCGGTCTCGATCCACGCATTGCCGACCTGGTCATGGCCAGCGTCGAAGAGCTGAAAAAGCTCGGCGCCGTGGTCAAGGAAATCAGCCTGCCGAACATGCAGCACGCGATTCCTGCGTACTACGTGATCGCCCCGGCGGAAGCCTCTTCCAACCTGTCGCGCTTCGACGGCGTGCGTTTCGGCTACCGTTGCGCAGACCCGAAAAACCTGGAAGACCTGTACAAGCGCTCCCGTGGCGAAGGTTTCGGGACAGAAGTGCAGCGTCGGATCATGGTCGGTGCCTACGCCCTGTCCGCCGGTTACTACGATGCCTACTACCTGAAGGCGCAGAAGATTCGTCGCCTGATCAAGAACGACTTCATGGCCGCTTTCAATGAGGTCGACATCATCCTCGGCCCAACCACGCCGAACCCGGCCTGGAAGCTTGGCGCCAAGAACAGCGACCCGGTCGCTGCGTACCTGGAAGACGTCTACACCATCACCGCCAACCTCGCGGGCCTGCCAGGCCTGTCGATGCCGGCCGGTTTCGTCGACGGTCTGCCGGTCGGCGTGCAACTGCTCGCCCCGTATTTCCAGGAAGGCCGCTTGCTCAACGTTGCGCACCAGTACCAGTTGAACACTGACTGGCACACCCGCACCCCAACCGGCTTCTGAGGAGACACACATGCAATGGGAAGTCGTGATCGGGCTGGAGATTCACACCCAGCTCACCACCCGGTCGAAAATCTTTTCCGGTAGTTCCACCACCTTCGGTTCCGAACCGAACACCCAGGCCAGCCTGGTAGACCTGGGCATGCCCGGCGTGCTGCCGGTGCTGAACCAGGAAGCGGTGCGCATGGCGGTGATGTTCGGTCTGGCGATTGACGCCGAGATCGGCCAGCACAACGTGTTCGCCCGTAAAAACTACTTCTACCCGGACCTGCCCAAGGGCTACCAGATCAGCCAGATGGAATTGCCGATCGTCGGCAAGGGCCACCTGGACATCGCCCTGGAAGACGGCACGGTCAAACGTGTCGGCATCACCCGGGCGCACCTGGAAGAAGACGCCGGCAAGAGCCTGCACGAAGAGTTCAGCGGCGCCAGCGGCATCGACCTGAACCGTGCCGGCACGCCGTTGCTGGAAATCGTCTCCGAGCCGGACATGCGCAGCGCCAAGGAAGCCGTGGCTTACGTCAAGGCGATCCACGCGCTGGTGCGTTACCTGGGCATCTGTGACGGCAACATGGCCGAAGGCTCGCTGCGTTGCGACTGCAACGTATCGATCCGTCCAAAGGGTCAGGTCGAGTTCGGCACGCGCTGCGAGATCAAGAACGTCAACTCGTTCCGTTTCATCGAGAAGGCGATCAACAGCGAAATCCAGCGTCAGATCGAATTGATCGAAGACGGCGGCAAAGTGATCCAGCAGACCCGTCTGTACGATCCGAACAAGGACGAGACCCGTCCGATGCGCAGCAAAGAGGAAGCCAACGACTACCGTTACTTCCCTGATCCGGACCTGCTGCCGGTGGTCATCGAGGACTCGTTCCTCAGCGACGTACGCGCCACGCTGCCCGAGTTGCCACCGCAGAAACGCGAACGCTTCCAGGAGCAGTTCGGTCTGTCGGTCTACGACGCCAGCGTGCTGGCCACCAGCCGCGAACAAGCCGATTACTTCGAGAAAGTCGCGAGCATCGGTGGCGACGCCAAACTGGCGGCGAACTGGGTGATGGTCGAGTTGGGCAGCCTGCTCAACAAGCAAGGCCTGGACATCGATCAATCGCCGGTTTCCGCCGAGCAACTGGGCGGCATGCTGCTGCGCATCAAGGACAACACCATCTCCGGCAAAATCGCCAAGGTGGTGTTCGAAGCGATGGCCAACGGCGAAGGCAGCGCGGACGAGATCATCGACAAGCGCGGCCTCAAGCAAGTGACCGACACCGGCGCCATCTCGGCGGTGCTGGACGAAATGCTCGCGGCCAACGCCGAGCAGGTCGAACAATACCGCGCGGCAGACGAAGCCAAGCGCGGCAAGATGTTCGGCTTCTTCGTCGGCCAGGCCATGAAAGCCTCCAAAGGCAAGGCCAACCCGCAACAAGTGAACGAATTGCTCAAAAGCAAGCTCGAAGGCTGATAGAAATGGAGCCAGATTTCAGGCCTGGCTCAAAACCTTGTAGGAGCGAGCTTGCTCGCGATGGAATGTCAGTTGGCATCGACGTGACTGACACACCATCGCGAGCAAGCTCGCTCCTGCAGTTATTTCGGGAAACCTTCGAATGAAACGTCTGCTCGGCGCCTGCGCCCTCCTCTCGCTCCTGGCCGGTTGCGCCAGCACCGACACCGTCGATCCGCATGGTTACGATAAAACCGGCGTGGCTTCGTACTACGGTGCCAAACACCAAGGCAAACGCACCGCCAATGGCGAGCGTTTCGACAAGAATTCCATGACTGCCGCCCATCGCCAGCTACCCTTCGGTACGCGGGTGAAGGTGACCAATCTCAATAACGACAAATCCTGCGTGGTGCGCATCAATGATCGTGGGCCGCACACCCGTGGCCGCCTGATCGACCTGTCCCACGAAGCCGCCGCACGCCTGGGCATGCTCAAAAGCGGCACAGCCCGGGTGCGGGTCCAGGCTCTCGACGACTGACCGATGGAGCCCCGACCATTTTCGGATTAGCCGATTTGCCCCTGATCAGCGTGATCGAATTGCTCAGCGGATTGTTCCTGCTGATCATCGGCGCCGAATTGATGGTGCGCGCCGCCGTACGCATTGCCGCGCGGTTGCACATACGCCCACTGATCATCGGCCTGACCATCGTTGCTCTCGGCAGCAGCGCACCGCAAATGGCGGTCAGCCTGCAAGCGACCCTGGCGCATAACGCCGACATTGCCGTCGGCAGCGTGATCGGCAGCAGCATTTTCAACATCCTCGTCACCCTCGGGTTGTCTGCGCTGATCATTCCATTGCGGGTTTCCCGGCAACTGGTACGCCTGGATATCCCGCTGATGATCGGCGCCAGCCTGTTGGTGTTCGTACTCGCCTGGAATGAAGAACTGACCCGTGCCGACGGCGTGATGTTGCTGACGGCACTGGCGATTTACCTGGGCCTGTTGCTGCGCCAGTCACGGCATTCGGCGCGGCCGGTATCGAGTCATGACCACCACGGCGACGCGCCATGGCTGAGCAGCCTGCTGATGATTATCGCCGGGCTGGCGATGCTCGTGTACGCCGGGCACTTGCTGTTGGGGGCTGCCGTTGCGGTCGCCACCGATCTTGGGCTGTCGGAGCGGATCATCGGCCTGACCATCGTCGCTGTCAGCACATCACTGCCTGAGCTCGCCACTTCGTTGATCGCCGCGATGCGCGGCGAGCGTGATATTGCCGTGGGCAACGTGATTGGCAGTAACCTGTTCAACCTGTTGGGCGTGCTCGGCTTTACCGCTCTGGTGGCGCCGTCGCCGCTGTCGGTGTCGCCCAACGCCCTGGATTTCGACCTGCCGGTGATGCTCGGCGTCGCGGCGCTGTGCCTGCCGGTGTTCTACTCCGGCTACCGGGTGACTCGCGCCGAAGGCTTGCTGTTACTGGGCTTGTACCTGGCGTATGGGCTGCACGTGGTGTCGTTCACCACCGGCATGCCACTGGCCGGCAAGCTGGAACACTTGATGCTGTTTTTCGTCCTGCCGGCACTGGTGGCGTTCTTGCTGTTCACGTCACTACGCGCCTGGCGTCGCCAACACCATAAGAGGGAAATCCCGTGACCGAGAATAAAAAACCCGGCGTTGAAGTCCGCCGCCAAGTGATGGGCGACGCCTTCGTCGACCGCGCACTGGGCAACGCTACCGAGTTCACCCAGCCGCTGCAGGATTTCGTCAACGAACACGCCTGGGGCGGTGTATGGAATCGCGACGGCCTGCCGCTGAAAACCCGCAGCCTGATCACGCTCGCCGCTCTGACCGCGCTGAAGTGCCCGCAGGAGTTGAAAGGTCACGTGCGCGGTGCGCTGAACAACGGCTGCACCGTGGAGGAGATTCGCGAGGCGCTGCTGCATTGCGCGGTGTATGCCGGCGTGCCGGCGGCGATTGATGCGTTTCGCGCGGCGCAGGAAGTGATTGATAGCTACCAGAAGCCGGAGTAACTATCCGAAAGTTGCAGTGTTGCTCGCGAAGACGGCCCTTCAATTCACCGCAAATCCTGACGCTAGATCCACCCACCCCACTGCAAAAAGAAGATCCCGACGTTGGTGGTGACCGCCGCCATCAGCGTGGTGATCACGATGATCGCCGCCGCCAGTTCATGGTTACCATCCGCCGCCCGGGCCATGACGAAACTGGCAGCGGCGGTCGGGCTGCCGAAGTACAGAAACAGAATCCCCAGTTCCGCACCACGAAAGCCCCACAGCCATGCGCCCAGCGTCGCCAGCACCGGCAGGCCGATCATCTTCACCAGACTGGAACTCAGCGCCATGTTGCCGCTTTTGCGCAACGCCGCCAGCGACAGCGTGCCGCCGATGCAGATCAGCGCCAAAGGCAAGGTGGTTTGCGCCAGATACTGGCCGGAGGTCTCGAGCCACCCCGGCAAACCGATCTTGAAATAAGCGAACGGTGCTGCCGCAATCACGCTGATGATCAGCGGATTACTGAACACGCTTTTGCAGATGCTCCACGGATCGGACTTGATCACCGGGCTGTACACCGCCAGCACGATGGTCGACAGCGTGTTGTAGAACAGGATCACCAGCGCCGCGAGGATCGCCCCGAGGGAAATCCCGTAGTCGCCATACATGCTTGCCGCCAGCGCCAGGCCGATGACCCCGTTGTTACCGCGAAAGGCACCCTGGGTGTAGATCCCCCGATCTTCCCGCGGGCACTTCCAGATCGCCCAGCCCCAGGCGATGGCAAAACACACCAGGGTTGCCAGGGAGAAGTAGATCAGCAGTGCCGGCTGCAACGCCGCGTGCAGATCGGCATGCAGGATGCCAAGAAACAGCAGCGCCGGCATGGTGACGTTGAACACCAATGCTGACGCGGTGTGGATGAAGTTGTCGTTGATCCAGTCGATGCGCTTGAGCAGCACCCCCAGAAACAGCATGGCAAACACCGGCGCGGTGATGTTCAGGGTTTCGAGGAAAATTGCCAGCATGCCGGAAGGACCTTGGGGTGTGCGTCGTTAGGGGGCTAATGATAAGCCACCGGCGACCTCGGCGTCTGGTAGATCGCCTTCGCGAGCAAGCCCGCTCCCACATTTGATCTTCATGCGACGCTGATCCAATGTGGGAGCGGGCTTGCTCGCGAAGCAGGCGACTCGGTCTTACGTAATCGGCGCCGGGTTGAACAGGGTAATGTCGTTATGCAGCTTGTGCTTCTCCGCCCACGTCTGCTGCTTGCCGCTGGCCACGTCCAGGTAGTAGTGGAACAGTTCCCAGCCGAGCTCCTCGATGGATGCGCGCCCGGTGGCAATGCGCCCGGCGTCGATGTCGATCAGGTCCGGCCAGCGTTGCGCCAGTTCGGTCCGTGTCGATACCTTCACCACCGGCGCCATGGCCAGCCCGTAAGGCGTGCCGCGACCGGTAGTGAATACATGCAGGTTCATCCCCGCCGCCAACTGCAATGTACCGCAGACAAAGTCGCTGGCCGGGGTCGCACAGAAAATCAGGCCTTTGCGCTTGAAACGCTCGCCAGGGCCAAGCACGCCATTGATCGCGCTGCTGCCGGACTTGACGATCGAGCCCAATGACTTCTCGACAATGTTCGACAGCCCGCCCTTCTTGTTACCCGGCGTGGTGTTGGCACTGCGATCGGCTTCGCCCTTGGCCAGGTAACGGTCGTACCAGTCCATTTCCCGTACCAGTTCCTGGGCGACGTCCTGGTTTTCCGCGCGGGAGGTCAGCAGATAAATGGCATCGCGCACCTCAGTGACTTCGGAAAACATCACCGTCGCACCGGCCCGCAGCAGCAAGTCCGAGGCATAGCCGAGTGCCGGATTCGCGGTGATGCCGGAGAATGCATCACTACCGCCGCACTGCATGCCGAGGATCAGCTCGGACGCCGGTACGGTTTCCCGGCGGCGTTGATCAAGCTTCTTCAGACGGACTTCGGCCAGCTCCATGATCTGCTCGATCATCTCGGTGAAACCGTGGCTGGAATCCTGCAAGCGGTACAACCACGGTTCGCTGAGATCCACCGAGCTGTCGTTGTCGTGCATCACCTGTCCGGCCTGCAACTTCTCGCAGCCCAGGCTGATCACCAGGGCTTCACCGCCCAGGTTCGGGTTGCGCGCCAGGTTGCGCACCGTGCGGATCGGGATGTAGGCGTCGGTAGCGGTAATGGCCACGCCGCAGCCGTAGCTGTGGGTCAGCGCCACCACGTCATCGACGTGCGGGTACTTGGGCAGCAACTCGGCCTTGATGCGCTTGACCGCATGATCGAGCACGCCGGTCACGCATTGCACGGTGGTGGTGATACCGAGAATGTTGCGCGTGCCGACGGTGCCGTCGGCGTTGCGATAACCCTCGAACGTGAAGCCTTCCAGCGGTGCTTGCGCGGCCGGCACGTCGGTGGACAGCGGCAGGCTGTCCAGCGGCGGCGCGGTCGGCATGCGCAGTTGATCTTCCTTGACCCAACTGCCGCGGGGAATCGGCTGCAAGGCGTAGCCAATGACCTGGCCATAACGAATCACCTGGCCACCCTGGGGAATGTCTTCCAGGGTGACCTTGTGGCTCTGTGGCACGAAGTCCACGGTGACCAGGCCGTCCGCAAACTCGGTACCGGCCGGTACACCTTGATCGTTGACCACGATCACTACGTTGTCCCGCTCGTGCAGGCGGATGTAGCGCGGCGAGTCGGAATGTTCAATCAACTGCATGACGCCGCTCCTCAGGAATGCGCTTGAGACAATTTGCCAGGGGCTTGAGAACCGTTCGCTGGTGGCTCTTTGAGCACCACACGTTTGATCGGGCCCACGATGACCAGATAGCTGAACACCGCGACCAAAGCGTTGCAACCGACAAACACCAGCGCCCACTTGAACGAACCGGTGGAGCTGATGATGTAGCCGATAACGATCGGCGTGGTGATGGAAGCCAGGTTGCCGAAGGTATTGAACAGGCCGCCGCTCAGGCCGGCGATCTGCTTCGGCGAGGTGTCGGATACCACCGCCCAGCCCAATGCACCAACGCCTTTGCCGAAGAATGCCAGGGCCATGAAGCCGACGACCATCCATTCAACATCGACGTAGTTGCACGCCACGATGCTGCTGGAAACCAGCAGGCCGGCGATGATCGGCGCCTTGCGGGCGAAGGTCAGCGAATGGCCCTTGCGCAGCAGGTAATCGGAGATCACCCCGCCGAGCACACCACCGATGAAGCCGCAGATCGCCGGTAACGACGCAATGAAACCGGCCTTGAGAATGGTCATGCCGCGCTCCTGTACCAGGTACACCGGGAACCAGGTCAGGAAGAAGTAAGTGATGCCGTTGATGCAGTACTGGCCCAGGTACACGCCGAGCATCATGCGATTGGTCAGCAGTTGGCGAATGTAGTCCCACTTCGGGCCGTCGACCTTCTTGCCTTTGCCCTTGTCCTGGTCCATGTCGACCATGCCGCCGTTGTCGGCGATGTGTTTGAACTCGGCGTCATTGATCATCGGATGCTGGCGCGGGCTGTGAATAACCTTCAGCCAGATCCCGGAGAAGATGATGCCAATCACGCCCATGACGATGAACACGTGTTGCCAGCCGAAGCTGTAGACGATCCAGCCCATCAGCGGTGCGAACAGCACGGTGGCGAAGTATTGCGCCGAGTTGAAGATCGCCGAGGCGGTGCCGCGTTCAGCGGTAGGGAACCAGGCCGCCACGATGCGCGCGTTACCGGGGAAAGACGGCGCTTCGGCCAGGCCCACCAGGAAACGCAGCATGAACAGCGCAACCACCGCCGTGGACATGCCGAACTCGCCGACATACCCCTGCAGGACGGTGAACAGCGACCAGGTGAAGATGCTCAACGCATAGATTTTTTTCGATCCGAAACGGTCCAGCAGCCAGCCGCCAGGAATTTGCCCGGCCACGTAGGCCCAACCGAATGCGGAGAAGATGTAGCCGAGGGTAACGGCATCGATGCCCAGGTCTTTCTGCAGGCTGGAGCCGGCGATGGCGATGGTAGCGCGGTCCGCGTAGTTGATCGTGGTCACCAGAAACAGCATGAGCAGGATCAGGTAGCGGACGTGAGTCGGCTTGGTCGATTGCATGTAGATGTACTCCCACTGATTATTTTTATGCGGGTAATAACGGTGTTCTGTAGGAGCGAGCTTGCTCGCGATGGTCGTCAACGATGACGCTGGGCATCAGGCTGAACTTCGCGACCTCGAGACCATCGCGAGCAGAGCTCGCTCCTACAGGGGGCGCGGTATCGTTGCCAATACCACGGAGTTTCTTGTTACGAGCCGATGTAGCTGGTCTTTACGACCGTGTAGAACTCTTGCGCATAGCGACCTTGCTCACGTGATCCATAGGATGAACCTTTACGCCCACCGAACGGAACGTGGTAATCCACACCGGCGGTCGGCAGGTTGACCATCACCATCCCGGCCTGGGAGTGGCGCTTGAAGTGGTTGGCGTATTTCAACGAGCTGGTGGCAATGCCCGCCGACAGGCCGAACTCGGTGTCGTTGGCCATGGCCAGCGCGGCTTCGTAATCAGCTACGCGAACAATGTTGGCCACCGGGCCGAAGATCTCTTCACGGCTGATGCGCATCGCAGCTGTGCTGTCGGCAAACAGGGTTGGCGCGAGGAAGTAGCCTTCGGTGTCGCAGGTCACCAGGCCACCGCCGCTGACCAGGCGTGCACCTTCGGACTGGCCGATGTCGATGTACTTCATGTCCTGTTCAAGTTGAGCTTGCGAGACCACCGGACCGATGTCGGTGCCAGCCTTCAAGGCGTGGCCGACCTTGATCGACTTCATGCGCTCGGCCATGGCTTCGACGAACTTGTCGTGGATGCCGGCGGTGACGATGAAGCGGCTCGATGCGGTGCAACGCTGGCCAGTGGAATAGAACGCACTCTGCACCGACAACTCGACCGCTTGCTGGAGGTCGGCATCGTCGAGAATGATCTGCGGGTTCTTGCCGCCCATTTCCAGCTGGACCTTGGCCTGGCGCGACACACAGCTGACCGCGATCTGACGGCCTACACCGACGGAGCCGGTGAAGCTGATGCCATCGACTTTCGGGCTGTTGACCAGTGCATCACCCACCACGCGACCGCTGCCCATCACCAGGTTGAACACACCGGCCGGGAAGCCGGCGCGTGAGATGATTTCGGCCAGGGCCCAGGCGCAACCCGGTACCAGGTCGGCAGGCTTGAGCACGACGCAGTTGCCGTAGGCCAGGGCCGGAGCGATTTTCCATGCGGGGATGGCAATCGGGAAGTTCCACGGGGTGATCAGACCGACCACGCCCAAGGCTTCGCGAGTGACTTCAACGTTGACGCCCGGACGCACCGACGGCAGGTAGTCGCCGGACAGACGCAGGCACTCGCCGGCGAAGAATTTGAAGATGTTGCCGGCGCGGGTCACTTCACCGATGGCTTCAGGCAGGGTCTTGCCCTCTTCCCTGGCCAGCAGGGTGCCGAGCTCTTCGCGACGGGCGAGGATCTCGCTACCGACTTTATCCAGGGAGTCGTGACGGGCCTGGATGCCCGAAACCGACCACGCCGGGAATGCGGCACGGGCGGCGTCAATGGCGGCGTGGACCTGCGCCAGGTCAGCCTTGGCGTAATCGCCGATGGCGTCGCTCAGTTCGGACGGGTTGATGTTGACCGAGTAATCGGCACCGGCGACCCATTCACCGTTGATGTAGTTGTCGTAGCGCTTTGTCACGAGTCGTTCTCCTCACGCAAAAAGCCGCTGATCGCTCAGCGGCTCCGGTTTGATCGTTGTTATTGCGCGCCCTGCTTGTCGATCAGCGCGGCGAGCATTTCGTACTCTTCGCCGGTCAGATCGGTCAGCGGCGCACGCACGGGACCTGCGTCGTAGCCGGCAATTCTTGCCCCGGCCTTGACGATGCTCACCGCATAACCGGCCTTGCGGTTACGGATGTCCAGGTACGGCAGGAAGAAGTCGTCGATGATCTTGCCAACGGTGGCGTGATCTTCACGAGCGATGGCGTGGTAGAAGTCCATCGCGGTTTTCGGGATGAAGTTGAACACCGCCGAGGAGTAGACCGGTACGCCCAGGGCCTTGTAGGCCGCGGCGTAGACTTCGGCGGTCGGCAAGCCACCCAGGTAGCTGAAGCGATCACCGAGGCGGCGACGGATCGACACCATCAACTCGATATCACCCAGGCCATCCTTGTAGCCGATCAGGTTCGGGCAGCGCTCGGCCAGACGTTCCAGCAGCGGCGCGGTCAGGCGGCAAACGTTACGGTTGTAGACCACAACGCCGATGTTGACCGATTTGCACACCGCTTCAACGTGGGCGGCAACGCCGTCCTGGCTGGCTTCGGTCAGGTAGTGCGGCAGCAGCAGCAAGCCCTTGGCACCCAGACGCTCGGCTTCCTGTGCGTATTCGATAGCCTGGCGGGTCGAACCGCCCACGCCGGCCAGGATTGGCACGCTGGAGGCGCAGGTGTCGACGGCAGTCTTGATGATTTCCGAATATTCGCTAGCCGCCAGAGAGAAGAACTCACCGGTGCCGCCCGCGGCGAACAGCGCCGAGGCGCCGTATGGGGCCAGCCATTCGAGACGCTTGATGTAACCCGCGCGATTGAAGTCGCCCTGAGCATTGAAATCGGTGACCGGGAAAGACAGCAGACCGGCAGAGAGGATGGACTTCAGTTCTTGTGGATTCATTATTCGAACACCCTGGATAGCGACGTTGTGTGAGAAAACCGTTCAGCCAGCGCTGAAGTTGTAGGTCATCGTACAACTTAAAATATAACCGTCAACTGCATTTCATCGCTGCGGGGGAAAATTGTTCGACAAGAAGGGTGATTAGCCCATTTTTATGGGCCCTTGGTGCTGCGATGGCATAGGGAATTGGCTCGACCGACGGACTTGGTAGAGATACGTTGTCGGAAGAGAAAGATTTTTTGGACTGACTGAAGGTTTGTGAGATGACTACAGGCCCCTTCGTCGGATCGCCGCCCGGAGACAAGCCCGCTCCCACACTTGATCTCTGGCGCTCACAAATTTTGTGTTCACTGAAGATTCAATGTGGGAGCGGGCTTGCTCGCGAAGGCGAAAGATCAGACGACGAATCACGTGAAGCAGAAAGCCTAACCGCGCTGCGCCTCCGCCTCTTCATGGGCATGACGCAACCGCTCGCGGCTGTTGGTCAGGTGCAGGCGCATCGCTGCACGGGCCGCATCGGAATCCTGACGGGCAATGGCGTCGTAGATTTCCTCGTGCTCACGGCTCAGGCGATTCATGTAGTGCTGCTGGTCGTCATGGGCCAGGCGCGCGGAATTCAGCCGTGTGCGCGGAATGATGCTCGTGCCCAGGTGGGTCATGATGTCGGTGAAGTAGCGGTTGCCGGTGGACAGCGCGATTTCGAGGTGGAAGGCGAAGTCCGACGCCACGGCATCACTGGCGTGGGCGACGCTTTCATTCAACGCATCGAGGGCGGCGCGCATGTTGGCCAGTTGCTGCGGGCTGCGACGTTGCGCCGCCAGCCCGGCAGACTCCACTTCGAGACTGATGCGCAGTTCCAGGATCGCCAGCACATCGCGCAAGGTCACCACGGTGGCCGGGTCGATACGAAAGCCGCTCGGGCTCGGCGTGTCGAGCACGAAGGTGCCGATACCGTGGCGGGTTTCCACCTGGCCGGCCGCCTGCAAACGGGATATCGCTTCGCGTACCACCGTGCGGCTGACACCATGGGCATCCATGATGGCCGACTCGGTGGGCAGCTTGTCGCCACGCTTGAGATGACCATCGCGGATCTGCTCGGACAGCACCGTCACCAGTTCCTGAGCGAGGCTGCGGCGCTTGCGTGGGAGGCGTGGTGCGTCGTTCGGGTTTTCCATGGTGAACATCTGTCTCGAAAAGTTCGGCTGCTGTAACGCGCATCATAGCGCAACGCGGTTGTACGATCACCTCACCCCTGTAGGAGCGAGCTTGCTCGCGATGGAGGTTAACGATAACGCGTGCGTCCTGAATCCACGCGGCGTTTTCAAGTCCATCGCGAGCAAGCTCGCTCCTACAAGGGTGTGGTGGTGTTCAGGCAGTCACGGTCTGGTCCACCAGATGGCCATTCTCGATACGGATGTGCCGCGGATGGAAGCGCTTCAGACTGCTGCGATGACCGACGCTGACAATGCTCAGCCCCGGCAACTCATCGATCAGCGCCTGATACAGCGTGGCCTCGTCTTCTTCGTCCATCGCCGAGGTCGCTTCGTCCATATACAGCCATTGCGGTGCATAAAGCAGCGCACGGGCAAAGGCCAGGCGCTGCTGCTCACCCGGCGACAGCATGCGTTGCCAGTGGTTGGCTTCGTCGAGACGGGCAATCAGGTGCGGCAGGCGACAGGTTTCCAGCACGTGCACGTAGCGCTCCTTCGGATAGGTATCGCCGGGCTGTGGATAACTGAGGACATCACGCAGGGTGCCAATCGGCAAATACGGTTTTTGCGGCAGGAACAGGTAGCGCGCCGATGGCAGGCGAATACTGCCGTGGCCGGTCGGCCAAAGATGTCCCATCGCCCGCAGCAGGGTCGACTTGCCGCTGCCGGAACGACCGCTGAGCATCACTCGGTCGCCCTCCTCCACGGTCATGTCGGCGTTGGTCAGCAGGTGACGACCATCAGCCAGGTCGAGGCCGAGGCTGTGCACCTTCAGAGCGGAGCCCGAATTCTGTACGTCGATGGCCGGTGCACGCCCTTCGTTGTCACCCATGGCCTGGTGGAAGCTCAGCAGACGATCACAGGTAGCGCGCCAGGAAGCGAGGTTCTGGTACGCACTGATAAACCAGCTGAAGCTTTCCTGCACATTGCCGAATGCCGAGCTGATCTGCATCAGTTCGCCGAGTTCGATCTTGCCGGAGAGATAACGCGGCGCCGCCACCATGAAGGGGAAGATGATGGCGGCCTGACTGTAACCGGCGGTGAAGAAAGTCAGGCGCTTGGACACTTTCATGATGTCCCAGAAGTTATGCCAGACCATCCCGAAGCGGCCGCTCAACCGACGATTTTCGTTCGGCTCGCCGTTGTACAACGCAATGCTTTCGGCATTCTCGCGAATCCGCACCATGGAGAAACGCAGGTCGGCTTCGAAGCGTTGTTGTTGGTTGTTCAGGCCTATCAGGCGACGACCGATCAAATGTGTCAGCCAGCTGCCGACCACGGCGTAAACCAGCACGCACCAGAACATGTAGCCGGGAATGGTGATGCCGAATACTTCAATGCTGCCCGACACGCCCCACAGAATGATCGAGAACGACACCAGGCTGACGATATTGCGCAGCAACCCGATACCCAGCTCAAGGGTGTTGGAGGTGAAGTTGTTGAGGTCTTCGGAAATCCGCTGGTCCGGGTTATCGGTGTAACCGCCCTGCTCCAGCTGGTAGTAGTTCTTGTCACCCAGCCAGCGGGTGAAATGCTTTTCAGTGAGCCATGCCCGCCAGCGGATCGTCAGCATCTGCGTCAGGTAGAGCCGATACACCGCGCCGACGATCGCCACCGCCGCAATCGCGCAGAAATACAGGATCAGTTGCCAGAACGCGGCCTCGTCCTTCTTTTGCAGGGCGTTGTAGAAGTCCTTGTACCAGGTGTTGAACCACACCGAGATCCCCACGCTGATCAGCGACAGCGCAATCACCGCGATCAGAAGAGTCCAGGCCTTGACCTTCTCTTCACTGCGCCAGTAAGGCGTGATCATCGCCCACACTTTGCGAAAAAACTGCCCGCGCACGGCATCGTTGACCGCGGAATACTCAGCGTTCTGATTCATGGATAAGGCTCGATAGAGAAAAGAAGACGCACGAACCGATCATAGAGGATCGGTTCGGTTTGTTGCGAGATATGGCCCGCATTCGTTCAGCACCGGTTCAGCGGCGAACGGGACGCTTCTGCAGTTTGCGCTGCAGGGTGCGGCGGTGCATGCCCAGGGCGCGGGCCGTGGCGGAGATGTTGCCTTCGTGCTCGGTCAGCACGCGCTGGATGTGTTCCCACTGCAGGCGGTCCACGGACATCGGGTTTTCCGGTACCAGGCTGTCGAGATCGGCGTGTTCGGACAGCAGCGCCGCCAGCACGTCGTCGGCGTCCGCCGGTTTGCACAGGTAGTTGCAGGCACCGCGCTTGATCGCCTCGACGGCAGTGGCAATGCTCGAATAGCCGGTAAGGATCACCACGCGCATTTCCGGGTCCATTTCCAGCAACTTGGGCAGCAGCACCAGGCCCGAATCGCCGTCCATCTTCAGGTCCAGGGCGGCGTAATCCGGCAGATCGGCCTTGGCCAGTTCCAGGCCTTCCTCGGCCGAACTGGCAGTGCTGACGCGAAAACCGCGGCGGGCCATGGCGCGAGCCATGACGCGGGTGAATGTGGCGTCGTCATCGACCAGCAACAAATGCGGCAGTTCTTCGCCTTCGACTTGGATCTCGTCACTCATGTTCGTCTCCTCGGGCGACACGGGGCAGGCGCAGCTCGGTGAGCGTGCCGCCTTCCTCATGACTGTAGAGTTTCACTGAGCCGCCGGCGCGTGTCACGCTGGCCTTGCTCAAAAACAGGCCCAGGCCGAAGCCTTTGCCCTTGGTGGTAAAAAACGGTTTGCCGATTTGCTCGGCGATGGCCAGCGGCACACCGGCACCATGGTCACGAATGCTGATGGTGAGGTTTTCCCAATCCCAGTCCAGCGTCACTTGCAGCCCTTCGGGGCAGGCATCGGCGGCGTTGTTCAACAGATTCAGCAAAGCCTGGGTCAAGTCCGGCGGCGGCGCCATGCGCGGCACTGCGCCCTGGCCGAGACGCTGAAAGCGATAACTGGCTTCCGGGCGCATCAGGTGCCAGCGATTGAGGGCTTCATCAAGCCAATCGGTGACGTCCTGCATCTCCACCGCCAAACGGCGATTGGCCTCCGCAGCGCGCACCAGGTGCTGCAAGGTTTCCTTGCACAGTTTGACCTGATCCTGCAAAACGCTCAGGTCGTCCTGCAACATCGGATCATGGTGGTCCTGACGCATTTCCTTGAGTAGCACACTCATGGTCGCCAGCGGCGTGCCCAATTCATGGGCCGCACCGGCGGCCTGGGTGGCGACGGCCAGCAGTTGCTGGTCGCGCAGGCCTTCTTCGCGACGAATGGCGCGAAGTTCTTCCTGACGGCGCAGCTCTTCGGCCATGCGCGCAGCGAAGAACGTGATCACTGCGGCGGCGAGGGCGAAGCTCAACCACATCCCGTACACCTGCAGGTTTTCCCGCGCGATCGGGAAGGTTTGCAACGGGTAAAACTGTGCCAGCAGCAGCGTGTACATCGTCAGCGCGATACCCGACAGGATCACCGAATAACGCCATGGCAACGTCACCGCGGCAATGGTCAGCGGCACCAGGTAATAGGAAACGAAGGGGTTGGTCGAGCCACCGGAGAAATACAACAATGCGCTGTGGATAAACAGGTCGCAGGCCAGTTGCACGGCGTATTCGAGCTCGGTCACCGGCCACGAGGTGCGCAGGCGAATCGCCGTGAACACGCACAACAGCATCGAACAACCGAGGGTCGCGGCCAATTGAAACCAGGGCAGCGGCAGCAATTCGAGCCAGTAGGCCAGGCCCACGGAACCGGCTTGGGCGGCCAGCACCAACGTGCGGATGAACGTCAGCCGCCAGAGGTTCTGGCGAGTGGCGGAAGTGATTTGAACGGGGGCGAGCATGAGCTCTCCTGATGAGCGCTCCAGGCGGATCGCTGGGAGTATAACCAAGCGCGGGGGCCGACAGGCAAAACTGCGGCAAACGGCCACATGTAGGAGCGAGCATGCTCGCGATGGTCGCCAACGATTACGCGGGAATTCTGACTTCCCGTGACGCTTCCGGATTTTTCGCGAGCAAGCTCGCTCCTACAAAGGGCATGCGCATCTGTATAGAAGTTGTAACTGTGCGAACCAGTGCATAAAAGCTAGAGTCTGATGGTTTCACGCAGGCCCGGACCGAACCCCTGCGCAACTTTCAAGGAGCCTTCATGCACACATTCCGCCGCAGCGCCGCCCTCCTCGCCCTGAGCGTTGGCACCGTCGCCAGCCTCCCGGCCGTGGCCGCCGACGAGCTTCATTACAACCAGATTTCCCTGCGCGCCGAAGTCAGTCAGGAAGTGGCCCGCGACCTGATGATCGTGACCCTCTACACCGAAGAACAGAACAGCGACCCGGCCAAACTCGCCGCCGACGTCAGCACCACCATGAACAAGGCGCTGGCCAAGGCCAAACAAGTCAAGGACATCACCCTGCGCCAGGGCAGTCGCAACAGCTACCCGATCTACGACACCAAGGGCCAGAAAATCACCGGCTGGCGCGAGCGCGCCGAACTGCGCCTGGAAAGCCCGGACTTCGCCGCGCTGTCGAAGCTGACCGGCGAACTGCTCACCGACCTGAAAATGGGCGGCATGGACTTCGCCATCGCCACCCCGACCCGCAAGGCCAGCGAAGACGCCCTGCTCAAGGACGCCATAAGCGCCTTCAAGGCCCGCGCTCAACTGGCCACCGATGCCCTCGGCGGCAAGAGCTACAAGATCGTCAACCTGAACCTCAACAGCAACGGTTATCCACAGCCTTACTTGCGCGCGCCGATGATGATGAAAGCCGCTGCCATGGACGCCGCCCCGGTGACACCGGATGTCGAAGCCGGTACCAGCCAGGTCAGCATGACCGCCGATGGTTCGATTGAAGTGCTGATGCCTTGAATCGATAGCCCGTAATCAGAAGAACGGCGATCACTCACATGATCGCCGTTTTTTTTGGGCAGTTTTCAGGCATGAGCTATAACTGGATAGTCCACTGAGAAAAGCTGGCAGTTGCACGAGGTGCAACTGAGATTAATTAGCCACTATCAGTGCAACAATAACCACTCTTATTCACGCCATACCCACCGCACAAAACGGGGTATAAATAAGTAACACCCCGCCCTGATCGGGAGCACCAGGCGTCCGGGACGCACCCTAAAAGTGCGTCGTTTGCACCGTAAAAAAGCTGCGCAAACGGTCAAATGCGTCAGGAGTTATACAAATGCGACATTAAGGTACGTTCGTGCCACCGTTTAAGGCTTGTAGTCACTCTGGATCTTGCATTGGGTATGGCCCCTGCATAAGTATCCGCAGGCACGACTCACGAGGTCGTCCTCTAATTCCAAAAATGACAACAAATCATGAGGCCACCATGCTTAAACACGCGGTCATTCCGTTTTTAGTTGGCGCAAGCTTGTTAGCCAGCGCACCGTTCGCCCAAGCAGCGACTAACCTGGTGTTCTGCTCCGAAGGGAGCCCGGCCGGTTTCGATCCAGGTCAATACACCACCGGAACCGACTTCGACGCCTCTGCAGAAACCATGTTCAACCGCCTCACCCAGTTCGAGCGCGGCGGCACCGCCGTTGTTCCTGGTCTGGCGACCAAGTGGGACATCTCCGATGACGGCCTGACCTACACCTTCCACCTGCGTGAAGGCGTCAAGTTCCACACTACTCCGTACTTCAAGCCGACTCGTGAGTTCAACGCCGACGACGTGCTGTTCACCTTCAATCGCATGATTAACAAGGATGACCCGTTCCGTAAGGCGTACCCGACCGAATTCCCGTACTTCACCGACATGGGGATGGACACCAACATCACCAAGATCGATAAAGTCGACGACCACACCGTCAAGTTCACCCTCAAGGAAGTTGACGCCGCGTTCATCCAGAACATGGCCATGAGTTTCGCTTCGGTACAGTCCGCCGAGTACGCTGCCCAGCTGCTCAAGGAAGGCAAAGCCGCCGACATCAACCAGAAGCCGGTCGGCACCGGTCCGTTCGTGTTCAAGAGCTACCAGAAAGACTCTAACATCCGCTACACCGGGAACAAGGACTACTGGAAGCCTGACGACGTGAAGATCGACAACCTGATCTTCGCCATCACCACCGACCCGTCGGTACGTATCCAGAAGCTGAAGAAGAACGAGTGCCAGATCACTCTGTTCCCGCGTCCGGCCGACCTGAAGGCGCTCAAGGAAGACAAAACCCTGAAAGTGCCTGATCAGGCTGGTTTCAACCTGGGTTACATCGCCTACAACGTGATGGACAAGATCAAGGGTGACGACAAGCCGAACCCGATGGCCCAACTGAAAGTGCGTCAGGCACTGGACATGGCCGTCAACAAGCAGCAGATCATCGACTCGGTTTACCAGGGCGCGGGCCAACTGGCCGTCAACGCCATGCCACCGACCCAGTGGTCCTACGACACCACTATCAAGGATGCACCGTACAACCCTGAGAAAGCCAAAGAGCTGCTCAAGGAAGCCGGTGTGAAGGAAGGCACCGAAATCGTTCTGTGGGCGATGCCGGTACAGCGTCCGTACAACCCGAACGCCAAGCTGATGGCAGAAATGCTGCAGTCCGACTGGGCGAAGATCGGTATCAAGGCCAAAATCCAGAGCTACGAATGGGGCGAGTACATCAAGCGCTCCAAAGGCGGCGAGAACGGCGCGATGCTGATTGGCTGGAGCGGCGACAACGGTGACCCGGACAACTGGCTGAACGTGCTGTTCGGCTGCGACTCCCTGCAAGGCAACAACTTCTCCAAGTGGTGCGACAAGAAGTTCGACGGCATCGTGAAAGAAGCCAAGCGCACGACCGATCAGGGCAAGCGCACCGAACTGTACAAGCAGGCGCAACACGTCCTCAAAGACGCTGTTCCAATGACACCTATCGCTCACTCGACGGTGTTCCAGCCTATGCGCAACGAAGTGCAGGATTTCAAGATCAGCCCATTTGGCTTGAACTCCTTCTACGGCGTCAGCGTCAGCAAATAAGGTTTTGCAACGGCGACGTTTCTGACGTCGCCGTTGCTTTATCTACCGAGAAAGCAGGAATTCGCCTACATCCAAATCCGCAGCTGACTACAGCGTCGGGTAAGGACGCGTCGCCATTTCCTACGAGTCTTTAGGACTCTACGCATTTACTGCCGGACCCGTGGCTCATACCGTCGGGATCCGACCAGTGCACGCGTGGGTCATCGGTTACTGCTGCGTGCATGGCTTGAAATCAGTGATGCCTCTACGTCTGCGCACGGGACGGCAGCTCATTGATAACACTTTGAGAGATAAGGGAGCGTTATGCGCCATACCTTGGTTTTATCCGCATTGCTGGGCACCGGCCTGTTGGCCGCCACTTCCATCAGCCAGGCAGCCAACAACAGCCTGGTGTTCTGCTCTGAAGGCAGCCCCGCCGGTTTCGATACGGCGCAGTACACCACTGCGACCGACAACGATGCCGCCGAGCCGCTGTACAACCGATTGGCAGAGTTTGAGAAAGGCGCGACCAACGTCGTACCGGGCCTGGCCACGAGCTGGGATATTTCCGAGGATGGCCTCAAGTACACCTTCCACCTGCGCGAAGGGGTGAAGTTTCATACCACCAAATACTTCACGCCAACCCGTGATTTCAATGCCGATGACGTGCTGTTCACGTTCAATCGCATGCTCGACCCGCAACAGCCTTTCCGTAAGGCTTATCCGACAGAGTTTCCGTACTTCAACGGCATGAGCCTGAACAAGAACATCGCCAAGGTCGAAAAGACCGGGCCGCTGACCGTGGTCATGACGCTCAACAGCGTGGACGCCGCGTTCATCCAGAACATCGCCATGAGCTTCGCCGCCATCCTTTCGGCCGAATACGCTGACAAGCTGCTGGCGCAAGGCAAACCGAGCGACATCAACCAGAAGCCGGTCGGCACCGGGCCGTTCGTGTTCAAGAGCTACCAGAAAGACTCGAACATCCGTTACACCGGCAACAAGCATTACTGGGACCCGAGCCGGGTCAAGCTCGACAACCTGATTTTCGCCATCAACACCGACGCCTCGGTGCGCGTGCAGAAACTCAAGGCCGGCGAATGCCAGATCACCCTGCACCCGCGCCCTGCCGATGTGACCGCGCTGAAGAACGACCCGGCCCTGCAACTGATCGAGAAGCCTGGTTTCAACCTCGGCTACATCGCCTACAACGTGCGCCACAAACCTTTCGACCAGCTCGAAGTGCGTCAGGCGCTGGACATGGCGGTGAACAAGCAAGGCATTCTCAATGCCGTTTACCAGGGCGCGGGGCAACTGGCGGTCAACGCCATGCCGCCGACCCAATGGTCCTACGACGACACGATCAAGGACGCCGCCTACAACCCGGAAAAAGCCAGGGAATTGCTCAAGGCTGCCGGCGTCAAGGAAGGCACTGAAATCACCCTCTGGGCCATGCCGGTCCAGCGTCCGTACAACCCCAACGCCAAGTTGATGGCCGAGATGCTCCAGGCTGACTGGGCGAAGATCGGCCTCAAGGTCAATATCGTCAGCTATGAGTGGGGCGAGTACATCAAGCGCACCAAGAATGGCGAGCACGACATCAGCCTGATTGGCTGGACCGGTGACAATGGTGATCCGGACAACTGGCTGGGCACGCTCTACAGCTGCGATGCCATTGGCGGCAACAACTACTCGATGTGGTGTGATCCGGCTTACGACAAGCTGATCAAGCAGGCCAAGGTCGTCACCGACCGGGACCAGCGCACCCTGCTCTACAAACAGGCGCAGCAGTTGCTTAAACAGCAAGTGCCGATCACGCCAGTCGCCCACTCAACGGTCAACCAGCCGCTGAGCGCCAAAATCGAAGGGTTCAAGGTGAGCCCGTTCGGCCGCAATGTGTTCTCGGGTGTCAGCATAGAAAAATAACCGATTAGCCAGAAATGCCAGGGGGCGGATTTTTCCGCCCCCACGCAGACGCTTTGCCGTCTTTCGCCAAATTGGCCGACAGCAAACGTTTGCGATGCCGTGAATGAGTTCTAAACCAATAGCCGGATCACAAAAAAAGACCGGTATAAAAAAAGAAAGTAAGGAGCTTTACCCATGAAACTGAGCAGCACCGCGTTATTGGCCCTGGCCATCAGCAGCGTAACCGCCACGGCTTACGCAGAAACCCAAAGCCAGGCTTTCACCCCGGTTACCGTGAACGAGAAAAGCGCCCAGAGCGAAGCCACCGGCTTTGTCGAAGGCCAGTCGATCACCGGCACCACGCGTAACTGGTACGCCAACGAGCAACTGCAACGCGGCGCCAAATTCGCCTACAAGAAGGACGGCGTTTCGACTCCGACCGATCGCCGGATCAACTGGGTCCAGGGCACCATCCTCAAGTACAACTCGGGCTTCACCGAAGGCACTGTCGGCTTCAGCACTGAAGTGGCGGCCTATAACGCTATCGCCCTGGATCGCGACCGCAAGGACCTGGCATCCAACAACGGTGGCGCACCGGGCACTCGTCCAGGCGCGGGCAACAACCGTACCCTGACCAAGGAAGGCGGCGACGCTCAAGGCCAGTGGAGCAAACTGGGCCTGGCCAACGTCAAGGCGCGTATCTCCAACACCACCCTGACCGCCGGCCGCATGAACTTCAGCAGCCCGATGGTCGACGTGATCGGCAACCGTGCACTGCCTTCGAGCTTCGAAGGTCTGGCCATCCACAGCGAAGAGCTGAACAACCTGACCTTCGACCTGGCCACCTTCGACCGCAACTCACCGCGTACCGAAGAAAGCCAGCGCAAGTTCCGCACCGAATACGCCAACGGCATCGTCGAAACCGACCACGTCTACACCGGCGGTATCACCTACAACCCGCTCGCCAGCCTGACCACCAGCCTCTGGGCGACCCAGGCTGAAGACATCTGGAACCAGTACTACTTCGGCGCCTCTCACGTACTGGGCGATAGCCAGGTACTGAGCCTGACCACCGGCCTGAACTACTACAAAACCAAGGAAACCGGTAAGGCGCTGATCGGCGACATCGACAACGACACCTATTCCCTGTCGTTCGGCCTGACCCACCAGGCTCACAGCCTGACCTTCTCGTACCAGGAAGTGAACGGTAACGAGTACTTCGACTACCTGCACGAAACCAACGGCATCTACCTGGCCAACTCCCTGCTGTCGGACTTCAACGGCCCGAACGAAAAATCGTTCCAGGTTGCCTACGGTCTGAACATGGCCGAATACGGCGTACCGGGCCTGAAGTTCAACATCTACCAGGCTCGCGGCTGGGGTATCGACGGTACTCACTACACCGGCAACGGCGGCGTGGCAGGCAAGGGTTACGACGGCATCCAGGCCCAGGATGGCGAAACCCATTATGAATACGGTATCGGCGCGACCTACGCCGTGCAGAGCGGCCCGCTCAAGGCCACCACGATCCGCGGTACCTACACCGCTCACCGTGCCAGCGAAAACCAGGCTGACGGCAGCATCAACGAGTTCCGTCTCGTGACCACGGTTCCGTTCAACATCCTGTAATACCGCTGCCGAACGGCTGGTTCAGCGATGAATCGGCCGTTCGGCTTTGTCCTTTAACTGATTGCAGAGGGTTCTTGATGAAAATGCTTCCCCTACGTGCGGCCATCGCGGCTGCTTTGCTCAGTGTCGCAGTCGGCGTTTCGGCCAAACCCCTGGTGGTTTGCACCGAAAACAGCCCCGAAGGCTTCGACATGGTCCAGTACACGACTGCAGTCACAGCCGATGCGGTGGCCGAAACCATCTTCAATCGTCTGGCGGACTTCAAGCCCGGCACCACTGATGTGATTCCGGCACTGGCCCAATCCTGGGACATCAGCGAGGACGGTCTGACGTACACGTTCCACCTGCGTAAAGGCGTCAAGTTCCACACCACCGAATACTTCAAGCCGACCCGCGACATGAATGCCGACGACGTAGTCTGGAGCTTCCAGCGTCAGCTGGACCCAAACCACCCATGGCACAAGCTGTCGAGCGTAGGCTTCCCGTACTTTGAGAGCATGGGCTTCAAGGAACTGCTGAAAAACGTCGAGAAAGTCGACGACAACACGGTCAAGTTCACCCTGACCCGTCGCGAAGCGCCGTTCCTGGCCGACATCGCCATGGCGTTTTCTTCGATCTACTCCGCCGAATACGCCGACCAGTTGCTCAAGGCCGGCAAGACCGGCGATCTGAACAACAAGCCGGTCGGCACCGGTCCGTTCGTCTTCCAGCGCTACAACAAGGATGCCCAGGTTCGTTTCAAGGCCAACCCGGACTACTTCCGTGGCAAGGCACCGGCTGACTCATTGATCTTCGCCATCGCCACCGACAACAACGTGCGCCTGCAGAAGCTCAAGGCCAACGAATGTCAGGTCGCGCTGTACCCGAAACCGGACGACATCCCGAGCATCAGGAAAGACACCAAGCTCAAAGTCGACGAGCTGAACGCGATGACCGTTGCGTACATCGCCATCAACACCACGCACAAATACCTGAGCGACGTGCGTGTGCGTAAAGCCATCGACATCGCCTTCGACAAGGAAGCGGCCGTCAACGCGCTGTTCGGCAAAGGCAATGCGACCGCGGCGGTCAACCCGTTCCCGGACACTCTGCTGGGCTACAACCACGACCTGAAGAACCCGCCCCGCGACCTGGACAAGGCCCGCGCCCTGCTCAAGGAAGCCGGCGTACCGGAAGGCACGGTATTCACCCTGTTCACCCGTAACGGCGGTGGCGCCACCAACCCGAACCCGATGCTCGGCGCGCAGATGATGCAGGCCGACCTGGCCAAGATCGGGATCAAGATCGACATTCGCGTGATGGAATGGGGCGAAATGCTCAAACGCGCGAAAAACGGCGAACACGACATGGTTTCCGCCGGATGGGCGGGCGATAACGGCGATCCGGATAACTTCCTGACGCCTATGCTCAGTTGTGAAGCGGCCAGGAACGGCGAAAACTATGCACGCTGGTGCAATGACAAGTTCCAGGCGCTGATCGACAAGGCCCGGGAAAAAACCGATCCGGCCGAACGTGCAGCACTGTACGAACAGGCCCAGGTTATTTTCAACCAGGACCAGCCATGGATCAGCCTGGCGCACACTAGAATGTTTACTGCAATGCGCAACAACGTAGAGGGCTACCACATTAGCCCACTCACCACGAATAACTTCGCCACCACCCAGGTGAAGTAGATAAGAAAACTCCCGGCATGCCTGACCCAGGCATGCCGGGCACGCCTAACCGGCTGATGAGGTACACCTTACGATGTTTAGTTTTATTGCCCGCCGACTGGGGTTACTGATCCCCACGTTTTTCGGCATCACCTTGCTGACATTCGCGTTGATTCGCATGATCCCAGGCGACCCCGTGGAAGTCATGATGGGCGAACGCAGAGTCGACCCGGAAATGCACGCTCAGGCAATGGAACGCCTAGGTCTGAACAAACCCCTGTATGCCCAGTACCTGGATTACATCGGCAAACTGGCCCACGGCGACCTCGGTGAATCCCTGCGAACCCGTGAAAGCGTCTGGAGCGAGTTCAGCTCTCTATTTCCCGCGACCCTGGAACTGGCCACGGCCGCCATGTTGTTCGCCGGCATCCTGGGCCTTCTGGCCGGGGTGATCGCGGCACTCAAGCGAGGGTCCCTGTTCGACCATGGGGTAATGGGGGTCTCCCTGGCGGGATACTCGATGCCGATCTTCTGGTGGGGCCTGATCCTGATCATGTTCTTCTCGGTGAGTCTGGGCTGGACCCCGGTGTCCGGGCGGATCGACCTGCTTTACGACATCGAGCCACGCACAGGCTTCATGCTGATCGATACGCTGCTGGCCGATGACGTCAGCGCGTTCCTCGATGCCCTGCACCACCTGATCCTGCCGGCCATCGTGCTCGGCACCATCCCGCTGGCGGTGATCGCGCGGATGACCCGTTCTTCGATGCTCGAAGTGCTGCGTGAAGACTACATTCGCACCGCCAAGGCCAAGGGCCTGTCGCCGTCGCGCGTGGTGTTCGTACATGGTCTGCGTAACGCGCTGATTCCGGTACTGACGGTGGTCGGCCTGCAAGTCGGCACCCTGCTGGCCGGTGCGGTCCTGACCGAAACCATCTTCTCGTGGCCCGGCATCGGCAAATGGCTGATCGAAGCCATTGGCGCCCGAGACTATCCCGTCGTGCAAAACGGCATCCTGTTAATCGCCTGCCTGGTGATTCTGGTCAACTTCGTAGTGGACATCCTCTACGGCTTTGCCAACCCACGCATCCGTCATCAGCGCTGAGATCATGACCATGACCACTCCAATTCCATCGGTAGCAGTCGATCAAAGCCTGCTGTACCCATCGCCGTACAAAGAATTCTGGCAAGCGTTCTCCAAGAACAAAGGTGCCGTCGCCGGCCTGATGTTCATGCTGCTGGTGATTTTCTGCGCCATTTTCGCGCCGTGGGTTGCCCCCCACAACCCGAGCGAGCAATACCGTGACTTCCTGCTGACCCCGCCAGCCTGGCTGGAAGGTGGGCAGATCCAGTTCCTGCTCGGCACCGACGAACTGGGTCGCGACCTGCTGTCGCGCCTGATCACTGGCTCGCGCCTGTCCTTGATGATCGGCTTGTCGTCGGTTGTCATGTCGCTGATCCCGGGGATCCTGCTGGGTCTGTTCGCCGGGTTCTTCCCGCGCGTGGTCGGCCCGACCATCATGCGTCTGATGGACATCATGCTGGCCCTGCCGTCCCTGCTGCTGGCCGTGGCGATCGTCGCCATCCTCGGCCCAGGCCTGATCAACACCGTGATCGCCATCGCCGTGGTGTCCCTGCCGTCCTACGTTCGCCTGACCCGTGCTGCGGTAATGGGTGAGCTGAACCGCGACTACGTGACCGCCGCGCGCCTAGCCGGTGCCGGCCTGCCACGCCTGATGTTCGTCACCGTGCTGCCGAACTGCATGGCGCCGCTGATCGTCCAGGCCACCCTGAGCTTCTCTTCGGCGATCCTCGATGCCGCCGCACTGGGCTTCCTCGGCCTTGGCGTACAACCGCCAACCCCTGAGTGGGGCACCATGCTGGCTTCGGCCCGCGACTACATCGAACGCGCCTGGTGGGTGGTGAGCCTGCCTGGTTTGACCATTTTGCTCAGCGTGCTGGCAATCAACTTGATGGGCGACGGCCTGCGCGATGCGCTGGACCCGAAACTCAAGAACGCCGCCTGAGGAGATTCCCATGTCACTGTTAGAAATCAAGAATCTCAACGTTCGCTTCGGCGACAAAAACGCCACGCCAGTCGTCGATGGCCTCGACCTGAAAGTGGACAAGGGCGAAGTGCTGGCCATCGTTGGCGAGTCCGGTTCCGGCAAATCCGTGACCATGATGGCGCTGATGGGGCTGATCGAGCATCCAGGCATCGTCACCGCCGACTCGCTGATCTTTGACGGCAAGGACATGCTCAAGCTCAACAATCGCCAGCGTCGGCAGATCGTCGGTAAAGACCTGTCCATGGTCTTCCAGGATCCGATGACCGCGCTGAACCCGAGCTACACCGTCGGTTTCCAGATCGAAGAAGTACTGCGCCTGCACCTGAAAATGTCCGGCAAGGCTGCCCGCAAGCGCGCCATCGAACTGCTGGAAAAAGTTGAAATCCCGGGTGCCGCCAGCCGTATGGACGCCTACCCGCATCAACTGTCCGGTGGTATGAGCCAGCGTGTCGCGATTGCCATGGCGATTGCCGGCGAGCCGAAACTGCTGATCGCCGACGAACCGACCACTGCCCTCGACGTGACGATTCAGGCGCAGATCATGGATCTGCTGCTGGCGTTGCAGAAAGAGCAGAACATGGGCCTGGTACTGATCACCCACGACCTCGCCGTCGTGGCCGAAACCGCCCAGCGCGTATGCGTGATGTACGCCGGCCAGGCGGTCGAGGTCGGTCAGGTGCCGCAACTGTTCGACATTCCGGCACACCCGTACAGCGAAGCGCTGCTCAAGGCGATTCCGGAACACAGCCTGGGTGCCTCGCGCCTGTCGACCCTGCCAGGCATCGTTCCCGGTCGCTACGACCGTCCGCAGGGTTGCCTGCTGTCGCCACGCTGCCCGTACGTGAAAGACAACTGCCGTCAACAACGTCCGGCCCTTGACCAGAAAAGCAACAGCCTCGCTCGCTGCTTCTACCCGCTGAACCAGGAGGTGGCGTAATGGCCGTCGTTCTTACCGCCCGCGACCTGACCCGTCACTACGAGGTGTCCCGAGGCCTGTTCAAGGGTCACGCCACCGTTCGCGCCCTCAACGGCGTATCGTTCGAACTGGAAGCCGGCAAGACCCTCGCCGTCGTAGGCGAGTCGGGCTGCGGCAAATCCACCCTGGCCCGTGCCCTGACCCTGATCGAAGAGCCGTCCTCCGGCTCCTTGAAAATTGCCGGGCAGGAAGTCGCCGGTGCCGACAAGGCCCAGCGCAAACAACTGCGCAAAGACGTGCAGATGGTGTTCCAGAGCCCTTACGCCTCGTTGAACCCACGGCAGAAAGTCGGTGATCAGCTTGCAGAGCCATTATTGATCAACACCAACCTGAGTGCCGCGGAACGCCGTGAGAAAGTCCAGGCGATGATGAAGCAGGTGGGCTTGCGTCCCGAGCACTACCAGCGTTATCCGCACATGTTCTCCGGCGGTCAGCGCCAGCGGATCGCCCTGGCCCGCGCAATGATGCTGCAACCGAAAGTGCTGGTGGCGGACGAACCGACATCGGCACTGGACGTATCGATCCAGGCACAGGTGCTCAACCTGTTCATGGATCTGCAGCAAGAGTTCAACACCGCCTATGTGTTCATTTCCCACAACCTGGCGGTGGTGCAACACGTTGCCGATGACGTGATGGTGATGTACCTCGGTCGCCCGGTCGAAATGGGTCCGAAGAACGACATCTACGAACGTCCTCTGCACCCTTACACCCAGGCACTGCTGTCGGCCACGCCGACGATTCACCCGGACCCGAACAAGCCGAAAATCAAGATCGTCGGCGAGTTGCCCAACCCGCTGAACCCGCCGTCCGGCTGCGCCTTCCACAAGCGCTGCCCCTACGCCACCGAGCGTTGCAGCACTGAAGAGCCGGCCCTGCGCCTGCTCGACAGACGCCAGGTGGCTTGCCACTACGCCGAGCAGTTCCTCGACGGCGCGGCATAAAAAACGGCAGGAGCGAGCTTGCTCGCTACTGCCGGGATTCACGAATTAACCCAACCCCTTCCACTTCGATTGCGCATCAGTCGAGGTAGAAGGGGTTTTCTTTTGCCTGCCATTCAGCAATCAAGTCTGGCTGTCGCCTTCTTCTTCATCATCGGAGTCCGGCTCGTCAGTGGTCGAGTCATCGCCATTGTCAGCCCCACCCTGCCCCTGATCGCCCGGCTCGGACTCGGACTTGGCGAGCATCAATCCGCTATGTCCCACCTGCCCGCTGAATGCCTGAGTATCGTGATTCTCACATTCGGCCCAGGCCGTTGCGGTGCCAAGGGACAGCATCACCATCACTTTCAACAGCAGTAAAACGCGTAGCAACCTGTTCTTCATGATCGATTCCATCCTCTATCAGGTGACCCCAAGTGCCTGGCTTGCGCTCTGTGAAATCTAGTTCCGATCAGCCGGGTTCACCAGACAGGACACCAATGAGCGGCCGGAAATGCCGTGGATGGAAAGACTGGTTTCGAATAAGCCCAATTACCGGATCAACTAAGCGAATCTGCTTTGCGCGTTTGCCCGGAAAGCGCGTCCGGCTCTTGCGAACGGGTAGCCTGATAAATCAGCGGTATGGACATCAGCGCCAGCGTCGCACCAAGCAGCCACACACTGTGCCCGCCAAAGTGGCCATATAGCTGACCGCCAAGCACCGGCGACAACAGTGCGCTCGCGCTCCAGCTCATAAAGAAAAGGCCAAAGTACTGCCCGCTTTTTCCGCTTTGCGCGTGCTGCATGACCAACATATTCAGTGGCGGCATGAACAGCGCCTCGCCCAGCGTCCAGATCACCGTCGACAGGCAGGCATAAAACAGCCCAGCCCCCAATGGCAACATACCGAGCCCGCAGGCCAGCAACAGACTGCCGGCCACCAGTTGCCGACGCATCCCCCAGCGTTCGCCCCAGTGCGACAACGGAATCTGCAACGACACCACCAGCAGCGCATTGAGCCCGAACTGCCAGCCGATCGCCTCGGTGCTCAAGCGGTAGTAATCACGCAGATAGTTGCCCAGCGTGCTGTAAACCGTGTCGAACGCCATACCGAGCAGAACCGTCGCCGCCAGCAACCAGAGGAATGGTTTGTCGCGATAGGGCTGGCTTGAGCTTGAGGCGGTATCGGGTTTCTCGTCAGGGATCGGCACCGGTCGACGCCACGTCGTATGGACAAACCACAGCAAGGCCAGCAACGTCATCGCCGCGCTGCCGAAGAAAACCCAACGGAAATCGGTCTGCGCCAAAACGCCGCCCGTCACCCCGGCAGCGGCCATCCCGAGGTTGCGAGCCACCCGGCTCAAGGCCTGTGCCCGGGAACGCTGCGCAACGTCGCAATACTCCATGATCAGCCGTTGATGCAGCGTGCGGATCGCCCCATCGACTGCCCCGCTGAGCAAGAGCAACCCGGCCAGCAGCGGCACCTGCGTGACCACTCCCAGCAAGATCAGCACCCACATCGAAACGAAGAACAGCGCCGCGGTCAGCCGCGCCGTGGGCACATGATCGCTGAGCAACCCGCCGAGCATCGAACCGACCAGCAGACCGGCACCGTAGGCCGACAGCAGCCAGCCGACGGTTTCAATCGCCAGCCCCAGCTCCTGACGCAGGTACAGCGCCATGAACAGCTTGACCATGCTACTTAGCCGATTGATGAACAACAGCGCCGCGAGCACCCAGGCCATCACGCAGAAATAGCCATCCAGCCGCAGCAGATGGATCAGCCGACGTGTCATTCCCTTGATCATCAAAAGGCCACTGTTTGCGAAATGTTCTTTGGACACTAAACGCCAACGACAGGCTTGTCGCGGGCCAAACTCCCCATGGGTCAAAAGCAGAGGCAAGCTACAAGCGCGCAGGAAAAGACCTACGCAATCACCTTGACCACCCTTTCAACCCACAAAAAAAAACCCACTGCTTTCACAGTGGGCTTTGCGGTGTCGCCATTCAGCGCTTAGTGATGCTCACGGGTCGCGCGGAATTTCACGTCCGGCCAGCGCTCTTCCATCAACGCCAGGTTGACCCGCGTCGGCGCGAGGTAGGTCAGGTGACCGCCGCCGTCCAATGCCAGGTTTTCCACAGCCTTGTTGGAGAATTCCTCAAGCTTCTTCTTGTCGCTGCATTCGATCCAGCGCGCGGAATAAACGGTGATCGGCTCGTAGGAGCACTCGACCTTGTATTCCTCTTTCAGGCGGCTGGCGACCACATCGAACTGCAGCACACCGACGGCGCCGAGGATGATGTCGTTGCTGCGCTCAGGGAAGAACACCTGGGTCGCGCCTTCTTCGGCCAATTGCTGCAGGCCCTGGCGCAGTTGCTTGGATTTCAGCGGATCACGCAGGCGTACGCGACGGAACAGTTCCGGGGCGAAGTGCGGGATGCCGGTGAAGCCCAGGACTTCGCCTTCGCTGAAGGTGTCGCCGATCTGGATGGTGCCGTGGTTGTGCAGGCCGATGATGTCGCCAGCGAAGGCTTCTTCAAGTTGCTCACGCTCGGAGGAGAAGAAGGTCAACGCGTCGCCGATGCGCACGTCCTTGCCAGTGCGCACGTGGCGCATCTTCATGCCTTTTTCGTACTTGCCGGAGCAAATGCGCATGAAGGCGATACGGTCGCGGTGTTTCGGGTCCATGTTCGCCTGGATCTTGAAGATGAAGCCCGAGAACTTCTCTTCCACCGGCTCCACGGTGCGTTCGTTGGCGACACGCGCCAGCGGGCGCGGCGCCCAATCGACGACAGCGTCAAGAACGTGGTCGACACCGAAGTTGCCCAGTGCCGTACCGAAGAACACCGGAGTCAGTTGACCGTCGAGGAACTCCTGCTGGTTGAATTCGTGGCAAGCGCCTTGAACCAGTTCCAGCTGTTCGAGGAAACGCTCGTACTCATCGCCAAGGTGCGCGCGCGCCTCGTCGGAGTCGAGTTTCTCGATGATTTTGGTTTCGGTGCGTTCGTGACCGTGACCGGCGGTGTAGACGATGATGTAGTCGTCAGCCAGGTGGTACACGCCCTTGAAGTCGCGGTAGCAACCGATCGGCCAGGTAATCGGCGCAGCCTTGATCTTCAGAACTGCTTCGATCTCGTCGAGCAGTTCGATCGGATCGCGGATGTCACGGTCGAGTTTGTTGATGAAGCTGACAATCGGCGTGTCACGCAGACGGCAGACGTCCATCAGCGCGATGGTACGAGGCTCGACGCCTTTACCGCCGTCGAGAACCATCAAGGCCGAGTCCACCGCAGTCAGGGTGCGGTAGGTGTCTTCGGAGAAGTCTTCGTGGCCCGGGGTGTCGAGCAGGTTGATCATGTGTTCGCGATACGGGAACTGCATGACCGACGTGGTAATGGAAATACCCCGTTGTTTCTCCATCTCCATCCAGTCGGATGTCGCATGGCGGTCGGATTTACGGGATTTCACCGTACCGGCCACCGCAATCGCCTTGCCCATCAGCAGGAGCTTCTCGGTGATCGTGGTTTTACCGGCATCGGGGTGGGAAATAATGGCGAAAGTGCGGCGTTTCGCGACTTCGGCGGCCTGGTTGGTCATGGGAAATCGCCTGGCAGGTGATTCAAAAAAGGGCGCAGATTATAGCCCAAGTTGATCGAAGAACCGAACCGTTGAGCACATTAAGGGTGGCCAAATGCTGCCCCGGATGGGAACCTTTTTAAAGCACAGAGACGTCCACTCCCCGTAACGACCACTCGTCGGGGGCCTGAAACACCTGCAATTCAGCCTGACGCGGCTGTGCTCATGGCTCGATAAGTCGTACGGATTCGCCTGTAGGAGCGAGCTCGCTCGCGATGGACGTCAACGATAACGCTGGGTATCTGAATGCAAGCGTTGTCTGGACGTTTTTCGTCGGAACGCCGCCCGGAGCAAGCTCGCTCCTACAGTAGAGCGAGCTCGGCATGAGCTGCTTCTCGCGAACGTCGTTATCCCGGTAATCCGTGAAGAACCAAAACAACGCCCTGGGTTACGTAAGCCGCCGCGACCTGCATCGTCAGACCGGCACTTGCGCGAGCTCAACGCCACGGCGGCCTACGACGAGCATTTGCGCATCCTGTTGTCGCGCATGTACGAGCTCAATCGTGCGTGGTTGCCGGTGATGGATGCCGAGCGGGTATTTTTGGGCGAGGTGACGCAGGAGTCGATAGCGGCTTACTTGAGTTCCGGCCGCTCCCGCGGAGCCAAGACCAGTATTGTTTCACCGGCTGAAGTGGCACTCACTTAACAGATCATCTTCCATAGTCCATTGCGCTTGATCCATCACCACCCCAAGAGGAAAAACGGGGATAGGGTCAAGCGCTGGCGCTATGTAAATTTGCAGCCATTAACAAATTGAGCATTTAAGACTGTCAAAAGTGATAGGTCCGCTATTGCCTGGAAAAAGCTCTACTGAATCGGGAGCAAATCTACACGCTCTCAAAAATAAACTTACCAGGTTATAGAGGTCACCCATGAACATTAACAATTCGACATCACCTGCCACACCAACACCAGAGGCCGACTCCCTGGCGCCGAAGGTAATGGCTGGCCCACCCACACAAATCATCATAGGAGGTCTGGCAGACCCGCAACTTGTCAAAAAAGGGGGTAACTTCAAATTGGTGGTCGCGGCAAAACTCGTCGATACAAACGGCAGGGAAATTACAGGCGTTACCTCCGTGTGGACGACAACTACAGCTGGCGCCACTATCAATCGAGGTCCAGGGGATATGAACGGGACCTTCACGTTAAACAATGTGCAACTCAACACCATTATTCAATTTACCGTTACCACACAGCAGTACCCAGCCATCCGCAAGAGCGTAAGCCTTAGGCTTAACGTCTATTGATCGGCGACCGTTCCCGTAATTCGTCGGTCGAACAGTGTCACCCTGATCGACCTTGTTCCTGTTCGGGAGCGCAGCAGCCGTAAATCAGCGAATACGCTCCTTGCGAGAAACTGCATCACTTGATTTCGGGGCGCTCGCGAGGAATGAAGACCAATATCGTCTCGCCGGCCGAGGCGCTGGCCTGATCGATTGGAAGCTGATTCCGATTGGTTAAGGTGCAAAACCTGTGTGCGAGCCTGCTCGCGATAGCTAAATGTCGGTCGACGACGATGTTGGCCGTGAAATTGTCATCGCGAGCAAGCTCACTCCCACAGGTTTCGTGTGATTTTTCGGCGATTCACACACCGGAAAAAAATATCAACAGTGAGTCTTGAAAAAGCTCTACAGCAACGCCCCGTCTTATAGCCAAAATCCCTACCAGCCTCTCTTCTCGCCGCCAACGTCGCCTATATTGACGCCATCGTACTTTTCCAGAACTTGGCACACAAAAGCGTCGAACGTGCAGGTATTTTTAACACTTGAAAATTATCGGGGAACATCTGCCCGTCATCTCGGTCGGCTACAAAGAGTGATGTCCGTAACGCACGTCAGAAGAGTGCAAAAACGCGACATTTTTAGTTGATCTCAGGCCCCTCACGCCCTAAAGTTCGCGCCGAACGTCCATGCTGGAAACGATCCATCCGGCTCAAGTACTGACGACGAGACAGCAAGGCCAAGGGCTGCGACCCATGGCCTTTTTGCTTTCGGCGACATGCCTTGGGAAGTAGGCGAACCAAAGTGGGGATACGGAGGACGTTCATTTGCACCCATTGTTTTTTCGAGTTTGCCCATAGGAGCTCCCAAGTATGTCGATCCAGGTCGAAGACTATTTCGCGCGCGAAACCTTTCAGAAAATGAAGGCGTTCGCCGACAAGCAGGAAACCCCGTTCGTGGTGATCGACACCGCGATGATTGCCCAGGCCTATGACGACCTGCGCGCCGGTTTCGAATTCGCCAAGGTCTACTACGCGGTCAAGGCCAACCCGGCTGTCGAGATCATCGACCTGCTCAAAGAGAAAGGCTCGAGCTTCGACATCGCCTCGATCTACGAGTTGGACAAAGTGCTGAGCCGTGGCGTCAGCGCCGACCACATCAGCTACGGCAACACCATCAAGAAATCCAAGGACATTCGCTACTTCTACGAGAAGGGCGTGCGTCTGTTCGCCACCGACTCCGAAGCCGACCTGCGCAACATCGCCAAGGCGGCACCGGGTTCAAAAGTCTACGTACGCATCCTGACCGAAGGCTCGACCACTGCCGACTGGCCACTGTCGCGCAAATTCGGCTGCCAGACCGACATGGCCATGGACCTGCTGATCCTCGCCCGCGACCTGGGCCTGGTGCCTTATGGCATTTCGTTCCACGTCGGCTCGCAGCAGCGCGACATCAGCGTCTGGGACGCGGCCATCGCCAAGGTCAAAGTGATCTTCGAACGCCTGAAGGAAGAAGACGGCATTCACCTGAAGCTGATCAACATGGGCGGCGGCTTCCCGGCCAACTACATCACCCGCACCAACAGCCTGGAAACCTACGCCGAGGAAATCATCCGCTTCCTGAAAGAAGACTTCGGTGATGACCTGCCGGAAATCATCCTGGAACCGGGCCGTTCGTTGATCGCCAACGCCGGCATCCTGGTCAGTGAAGTAGTACTGGTCGCGCGTAAATCCCGTACCGCGGTAGAGCGTTGGGTGTACACGGATGTGGGCAAGTTCTCCGGCCTGATCGAAACCATGGACGAAGCCATCAAGTTCCCGATCTGGACCGAGAAAAAGGGCGAGATGGAAGAAGTGGTCATCGCCGGCCCGACCTGCGACAGCGCCGACATCATGTACGAAAACTACAAGTACGGCCTGCCACTGAACCTGGCCATCGGTGATCGCCTGTACTGGCTGTCGACCGGTGCGTATACCACCAGCTACAGCGCTGTCGAGTTCAATGGCTTCCCGCCGCTGAAGTCGTTCTACGTGTAACCCCACCCTGTAGGAGCAGCCGGTCGACGCTCGATTGCTCGCGATGAACCTGAGGATAACGCGCACATCCTGTATGAACGCGTCATCGTTAACGACCATCGCGAGCAAGCTCGCTCCTACAAGGTTTCGAGCTGTTTGGTACGTTGTTTGTAATCCACAGCCATCGCCTGAATCTGTGGATCATTGGCGGCTGACAATGCCTTATAAGCCACTCGCAGAAAATTCAGGTTGCCACCGGCCAACGCCTTGCGCAGCCAGACCAACGCATCCTCGATATTCCCCTCGTCGGTCAAGACCGCTGCAAAGCTGAACTGCCCGCGAAAATCCCCGCTCTCGGCCGAACGTCGATACCAGTTACGAGCCGCCGCCGGATCCGCGGGACAGACCCGCCCTTCTTCCAGGTACCGCCCCAGCAGATTCATCGATTTTGCATGGCCCAACTCAGCCGCACGGCGATAGAGACTCAGTGCCTGAAGCTGATCCTCAACCACCCCGCGCCCGGTCGCCAGCAGATTGGCGTAGTTGTACATCGCCCAATCCAGCCCTGCAGTGGCGGCAATTCGGTAATGCCTGGCCGCTAGCGATGCATCGGCAGCACAGCCCCAACCATGCTCATGACAACGGCCGAGCATGTTGCGCGCCATGAGGTGCCCCTGGTGCGCTGCGATGCCGAACCAGCGCAGCGCCAGCGACCGGTCCTGCGCGATCCCCTGCCCGTCCAGCAGGATCTGCCCGAGCAAGGCCTGGGCCTCGACCTCTCCTTCACGTGCGGCGATCAGGATGGCCTGTGCCGCACGGGCCGGGCTTTCGTCGAGCATCGCGCGCAGGCGCTCACCATCGAGCACTTCCTCGCGGCGTAAACGAAAGTCCGCCACTTATACCTCGACCCAGCGACGCAACAGGTTGTGATAAGTGCCGGTCAGGCGGATCAGCGACGGATGATCCGGCATGTCGCGGGTCAGTTGCTGGATGGCCCCGTCCATCTCGAACAACAGGGCGCGCTGGCTGTCTTCGCGCACCAGGCTTTGGGTCCAGAAAAACGAGGCGAGTCGCGTTCCGCGTGTCACCGCGTTGACCTTGTGCAGGCTGGTGCCGGGGTACAGCACCATGTCGCCGGCAGGCAGCTTCACTCGCTGGGTGCCGAAGGTGTCCTGGATTTCCAGCTCGCCGCCGTCGTAATCCTCGGGCTCGCTGAAGAACAGCGTGGCGGACAAATCCGTGCGCACCCGCTCAATGCTGCCTTTGGGCTGACGCACCGCGTTGTCGATATGGAAGTCGAAACTGCCACCGGCGGTGTAACAGTTCACCAACGGAGGAAAGACTTTGTGCGGCAGTGCAGCCGACATGAACAGCGGGTTTTTCCACAGCCGCTCCAGCATCGCTGCGCCGATCTCCTTGGCCAGCGGATGCCCTTCGGGCAGCTGCAAGTTGTGCTTGGCCTTGGCCGACTGGTAGCCGGCAGTGATCTTGCCATCAGCCCAATCGGCTTGTTCCAGAGCTTCGCGGATGCGCTGCACCTCGTCTTTTTCGAACAGGCCGGGAATGTGCAGCAGCATGGCAAAGGCACCTGAAAACAAAGGGGCGCCAATGGTATTGATTCTTATTGCCCTTGTAAAACACATCTGACGAATGAGTCAGCAAAAACCGTAAGGTTAAATTGTAAAGAATGTAAATTCAGTGCGAATAGTAATGTTTCGCAATTGTTACGAATACTTGTTTACCCTATATTCCGCGACCTCAAATCCTTGGGGAGGGGAATCCAGATGTCACGTCAACAACCACAAGTACCGGTCAGTTCACCACGTTTGCTCGCATCGGCCATCGGCATGGCGATTACCGCCGGCTCCGCGGGCCACATGGTTTTCGCGGCGGAAAAAAGCGCCGAAAAAACACCGGACAATGTGATTTCTCTGGGCGCCACCGCCATCACCGGCCAAGCCCATGACGAGACAACCTACAACGTCGAGAAAGCCTCCTCGCCCAAGTACACCGCACCGCTGATCGACACACCGCGCTCGGTGACCGTAGTTCCGCAACAAGTCTTGAAAGACACCGGCTCGCTCAACTTGCAGGATGCGCTGCGCACCGTTCCAGGCATCACCTTCGGCGCCGGTGAAGGCGGCAACCCGCAGGGCGACCGCCCGTTCATCCGCGGCTTCGACGCCCAGGGCGACACCTACCTGGACGGCGTGCGCGATACCGGTTCCCAGAGCCGCGAGATCTTCGCCGTTGAATCGATCGAAGTCAGCAAAGGCCCGAACTCCGCGATCGGCGGCCGTGGCGCTGCTGGCGGCAGCATCAACCTGGTCAGCAAGAAAGCACACCTTGGCAACTCGCTCGACGGTGGCTTCACCTGGGGCTCCGACCAGACCCAGCGCTACACCTTCGACGGCAACTACCAGTTCACCGACACCGCCGCTGGCCGTCTGAACCTGTTGAGCCACGAGAGCAACGTCGCCGGGCGTGACAGTGTCAACTACGACCGTTGGGGTGTTGCACCGTCCCTGGCCTTCGGCCTCGGCACCGACACCCGCGTCAACCTCGACTACTACCATCTCGAAAGCAACGACCTGCCGGACTCGGGTATTCCGTACAGCATCCCGGCCGCAGGCTCGGCTGCCCGTACCAAGGCCAATCCCGACAAGCCGAATGACGGCGGCGACAGCAGCAACTTCTATGGCCTGGACAACCGCGACTTCCGCAAGACCCGCACCGACACGGCGACCTTCGCCATCGAGCACGACCTGAGCGACTCGCTGACCATCAAGAACACCCTGCGTCACGGTACCAGCATGCAGGATTACATCCTGACCCAGCCGGACGACAGTAAAGGCAACGTCAACAACGGCAGCGTCTGGCGCCGCGCGAACACCCGCGTGAGCAATACCGAGACCACCACCAACCAGACCGACCTGTTTGGTGATGTCTACATCGCCGGGTTCAAGAACAGCTTCTCCACCGGTGTCGAATACACCCACGAGGAAGGCGAAAAGTCCTCGTACAACGTCAACACGGACACTACTCCGGGAACGGCAGCGGTGACCACCAACTGCTCGCCGGCACTGATCGGCGCGCCAAGCGGCTATAACTGCACCTCGCTGTCCAACCCGAATCCGAATGATCCGTGGAGCGGCGCCATCTCGCGCAACTATGCCGGTACCGACACCAAGGCCAACACCTATGCGCTGTATGTGTTCGACACCCTGGAGTTGTCCGAGCAGTGGCTGGTGAACATGGGCCTGCGTTACGACCATTTCGATACCGAATACAAAACCTTCAACGGTTCCAGCGTGACCACGTCCAAGGGCGATGACACCAGCGAATTCGTCACCGGTCAGTTCGGCGTGGTGTACAAACCAGCGGAAAACGGCAGCATCTATGCCTCCTACGCGACGTCTGCCACTCCGCCGGGCAACACCTTGGGCGAAGGTTCGGAAGGCAACCCGTTGGGTGGCACGCCGGATCGCAACGGCAACCTGCTCAAAAGCGACATGGAGCCGGAAACCACCAAGAACTACGAAATCGGTACCAAGTGGGATCTGCTGAACGATCGTTTGTCCCTGACCGCCGACATCTTCCGCACCGAGAAAGAAAACGCTCGTGTGCAAACCAACACCACCACCTTTGAAAACGTCGGTAAAACCCGCGTTCAAGGTATCGAACTGTCGGCCAGCGGCAAACTCACCGACAAATGGCAAGTGTTCGCCGGTTACGCCTACATGGACAGCGAGCAAATCGATGGTGGCGACCTGCCGGCAAACAAGATCAACAACGGCAACCAACTGCCTAACACGCCGAAAAACAGCGCCAGCCTGTGGACGACCTATCAGGTCACGCCGAAGCTGACCATCGGTGGCGGTGCGTTCTATGTCGATGACGTGTTCGGCAACGTCGCCAACACCACCATGGTTGATTCCTACGTTCGTTACGACGCGATGGCGGCCTACAAGCTGAGCAAGAACGTCGACCTGCAACTGAACGTGCAGAACCTGACCGACGAAACCTACTACGACAAGGCGTTCTCGACTCACTTCGCCAACCAGGCGGCCGGTCGTACCGCATTGCTGAGCACCAACTTCCACTTCTGATGGAAACGTGACCAACAACCTTCTGTAGGAGCGAGCTTGCTCGCGAGAAACTCGAGAACGGCGCGGTGAATCAGGTTTACCGCGTCATCGTTGACGACCATCGCGAGCGAGCTCGCTCCTACATTGTTGGCATTGGGCCCGGCCTCGTTCATTCACATGAACGGGGCCTTTGTGCGTAAAAAAGAATGCTTCTCGACAACCCCACGGCATAATGCGCGCCGTGATGAATCAATTTGAACGAACAAGGCGAGCGACGTGTTGAAGAAAACCCTGTTCCAGTTGCACTGGTTTTTCGGCATCAGCGCCGGGCTCGTCCTGGCCCTGATGGGCATCACCGGGGCGACTGTGTCGTTCCAGGATGAAATCCTGAACGCACTCAACCCGTCCGTGTTGCAGGTCGAAAAACAGCTCGCCGGTGTGCTGCCGCCTGCCGAACTGGTGGAGCGAATCGAAACCGCGTCGGGCAAAAAAGTCTCGATGCTCACCGTGGAAACCGACAGCGGCAACGCCGCCACAGTGTGGTTCACCCCGCCACCGGGTGAACGCCGTGGCGAGATGCGCTACTTCGATCCGTACACGGGAGAGTTCCTGGGCGACGCCACCGGTCAGGACTTCTTCGGCCTGATGCTGCAACTGCACCGTTTCCTCGCCATGGGCGACACGGGTCGGCAGATCACCGGTGCATGCACGCTGATCCTGGTGTTCTTCTGCCTGTCCGGCCTGTACCTGCGCTGGCCTCGCCAGTGGAAAAGCTGGCGCGCCTGGCTGACCCTGGACTGGAAGAAAAAGGGCCGCAGCTTCAACTGGGACCTGCATTCGGTGGCCGGTACCTGGTGCCTGGTGTTTTACCTCCTGGCGGCGCTGACCGGGCTGTCCTGGTCCTACGAGTGGTACAACAAGGGCCTGACCCGGTTGCTCTCCGATGCACCGCAGAACGAGCGCGTGCGTGGCGGACGTGGCCCGGCGGCCGGGCGGGGGGGGGCCCCCCCCCCCGGACCGGGCCCGGGGGGGGCGGCGGGAAACCCCGCCCGCCCCCCC
>NZ_JBGLYV010000057.1:0-41351 GCF_047304225.1 Pseudomonas sp. Pseusp3
GGGGATTCCTCCGCGGGGGCAGGAATATTTTACAGTGTTCTGGCGGGCCCTATCGCTGGCAAGCCAACTTGCCCTGCTTGCTGGTGATAGGACACTGGTAAATGCGGAGCCACAATTTTCAAGCTCCCCATCTTGTCTGCCGGCAGCACTATCATCAGCTGTCGAACAGGCATCCGTGTAAGGCGCATGAGCATAGCTCAGAACCGCCATATCTTCTGGCAAGTCATCGGCAATACGCAGGGAAAATTGCTGGAGCGTTGGCTCCGCTAACACAAACAACCACGCCTGGTCGTCAGCCTCACCCATGCGCCGAAGAACTCGTCCCAACACCTGTCGGTAGTGCAGTTCTGTTCGAATACGACTGAGGTATATCAGTCCCCTCGCTGATCATTCCTACGGCAACTACCCAGCGGCAGTCGCTGCTTTTGAATTCATTGATTACCTTCTGAGCATCGGCAGTGGCCACAAACCGAGCGCTGAGGTCGTTGACGAGTTTTACAAGCAGGCAATTCCAGCTGATTCGGTTGCCCGAGCCATCGCCTACGCGATCGAGCAACCTGCTGATGTAGACATTAACGAGATCGTCTTGCGCCCAACGTCGCAAGATTTCTGATTCGAGCAATGCCCCGCGCGTGATTCATCCGTAGCAACCGTATTTTCCTGCGACGAGAGCGGTTACCCCTTGCGCTAGTGGGCCTCGTGCTTACCGGCGTTTTTACGTTCCCAATTCAGTTGCCCAGTAACCTGGCGTGAGTGAGTGTGCGGGCTAATGTCTCAGCAACGCGTTCCTTCCACCTAGAGCGTTGGAATGCTTTTGCCATCTGTCACAGCTGTCTCTTGCACCTGCGGTGAAGGCGGGGCATGTCTACGCCGTAATGACCTACCTGTGGACGTTCGTAAGCAGCCTGGATGATGCTCCCGGCATGATTGATCAGATGGCCAGGTTGAAGGACATTGGCAAACGCGTCAGCCCAGGTCTGAAAGATGGGGATGAACAGAAGATCTGATGTATTGAAACGTAACGTCATTGAGCATGTCACGCCCACCAAGATTGCATCCTCTTTTTGATGGCTACAAAGCGATGCTGGTGGAAGAGGTCCGCACATATATTACGTGTCATGACCTGCTCCAAATTGAGGTACTCACTGCATCCCGGGTCGGGGGACTCGCCAGCGCGTTCGGTTCGGTCGCGCTCCTGTGGCTTGTTCCGGGCTCCCTCCCTACAGTGATGTAGCGCCTAGTTTCGACAGGGCGAGTAAAAAGCGCTTTGCCATCAATGGCCGCTATGGGTCGGATGCGGACTCTCACGAAGGGCAACTGTCGGCCAACCGCGCCATATCCTGTCCAGGTCTGGTGTATGGGCAGGCCAGGAAACGCAGAGCCGGGACAAGACCACCATGACTTCGTTTCTCTGCCTGCGGGTCTGCTCCTCTGATTGATCACGACAGCGCGCGCAAGTTGATGGCGAAACTCGTGAGAGAAACTCCGAAAGTCTGTGCAAACACTGCTCCCTTTAAGATGTGACCCGTCCTGAGTATTACGTTCTGCCCCTTAACCTGGAAATCTCAAGGGCTTTCGTATGGAACCAAGAGCGCGTGGCCAATGAGTTTTTTTATCATGTAAAGGAGCGCAAAATGAGCTACCTGGCGTTCGAATGACGTGTCGCAGTCGACTGGCGCGTAGTCATCACGGGCACCATGGGTAAGGACTTTCTCGGGTACGATGAGCGCGCATGCTGTCGACTGCAGGGGGCCGGAGGAGGCGTTTTGAAACCATTCCCGCCAGGACCTGGCACCTCAACTCTGAACATGTTCCTGCAAGGTGGCTTGCCACGCCGTGACGCTGTGCCGCAAACGTTAACGGAAAAAGCAGTCATCCCGGGCATTCCCAATGCTCGCTACTGGTTGGACCACGACCTGACTCTGTTCATTCAGGATGCAATTGATGGCAACAAACGTGAGAGCGAGGCTCTCGCCAGGGCCGGGAAACCGAACAACGTCCTGCCGCAGGCAAGTATGCTGGCAGTTTCGGGAGGCGGTGACGCAGGCACATTCGCAGCGGGACTCATTACGGGGTGGACCACGCATGGGACCCGCCCCATGTTCAAGGTCGTCACGGGCATTAGCGCGGGCGCCCTGCTCGCCCCGTTCGCTTACCTGGGATCCGGGTACGACGACGTTATTCGGTATATCGCCAACGCCATCGGTCCAAAAGACGTTTTTCGTTCGCGAAACGTGCTAACCCGTCTTGCCAGCGACGGTATAGCGGACAGCAAGCCACTGTCGCGACTCATTACAAAGTACGTCACTGCGGAGATTCTTGCGGCGGTTGCGTCGGAATACGCCAAAGGACGCATCCTGCTGATCGGCACAACCGACCTTGATTCAGGGCGGCCAGTCACTTGGAACATGGGCACTATTGCCTCTAGCGAAGCACCGGGAGCGCTCGACCTCTTCCGCAACATCATGATCGCGTCGATGAGTATTCCCGGCGCAGTCTCGCCCGTCATGATCGATGTGGACGTTGACGGCAAACAGTTTCAGGAAATGCACGTGGACGGAGGGGTAATCACTCAGGTGTTCCTTTACCCACCTGGCACCAAGATGGCGCTGAACAGAGCCACCGGAGCACCTTTGCGACTTGAACGTCATTTCTATGTCATTCGCAATGGGACACTGGAGCCACAGTGGTCCGGGACGAAACGCCGTACATTGAGCATCGGCGGTCGAGCCATCAGTGCATTGATTCAAACTCAGGGGATCAGCGACCTGGAGCGAATTTACCGTATGGCGCTGCAGGATGGAGCGGATTTCAACCTTGCGTACATTGGCTCCGACTTTAACTTTGCGCACAATCAGAAATTCGATGGCGAGTACATGAAGCGTTTATTCGATTACGCCTTTCAACTCAGCGCGAAGGGCTATCCGTGGCATAAATCGCCGCCCTCGGAAAACACCAGACTACGAAACGCCCACTGAACGATTTAGCCAATCTGTTGCGTCGACCGGTTGAATCCACAGCCAAAAGCGATCATCCGCGATCTCAAACCGTAACGCCGATGAAGATCAGCAGCTCCAAAAGCGATTCGGTCCATTGCCTGCGTTGTAACTCGACATGAGCTTAGAGGGTAGCCATCCAGGTAACACACATTCCTGATGCCATCGCTTAGGGCCAAGTTGAGCGCGAACAAACTCCTTACTTCTTTTTACAACTTCGAACACGGCACACAACGAAAACTTACATCGCCTTCCAATAATCGGCACTCGAATAACAAAAAGACCGATTACACGGAGAGTATCAAATGCCCTTTACCCGTACTGTTCTAGCGTTGTCCCTCGGCCTGTTTTTTTTGCAGAGCCAGGCCCAGGCGGCGCCGCCGCTGTCGCTCACTAACGGCAACTCCGAGCTGACTGCGCAAATCAGCAATGCCTGGATTGAAATCAACAAGTCCGCGTTAGAGCATAATATCCGTAGCCTGCAAGCGGAGCTGGCCGGCAAGTCGAAACTCTGTGCGGTACTGAAGGCCGATGCTTATGGTCATGGTATCGGACTGGTGATGCCTTCGGTGATCGCGCTGGGTGTACCGTGTGTGGCAGTCGCCAGTAACGAAGAAGCGCGAGTGGTTCGCCAAAGCGGCTTTAAAGGCCAGTTAATCCGTGTTCGCACCGCCTCCCTGGGTGAACTGGAAAATGCTCTGCAGTACAACGTCGAGGAACTGGTTGGCAACCTCGATTTCGCCCGCCAGGCGGCCGATCTTGCACATAACCACGGTCGCAAACTGCAGGTGCACATCGGCCTCAACTCAAGCGGCATGAGCCGTAACGGCGTGGAAATGGCCACCGAACAGGGCAAGAAAGACGCCGTGGCAATCACAAAGGTACCGAATCTGGAAGTGGTCGCAATCATGACCCACTTCGCGGTGGAGGATAAGGACGACGTACGCAAGGGCCTGGCAACCTTCAACGAACAAGCGGCTTGGCTGATGGACGTGGCCCAGCTCGATCGCAAGAAAATCACTCTGCACGCGGCCAACTCCTTCGCCACCCTGGAAGTACCCGAATCGCGCCTGGACATGGTGCGCACGGGCGGCGCGTTGTTTGGCGATACCGTCATTTCGCGCACTGAATATCGGCGCGTGATGCAATTCAAGTCGCATGTGGCCTCGGTCAATAACTATCCCGCTGGAAACACAGTGGGTTACGACCGCACCTTCACCCTGACACGTGATTCGAAACTTGCCAACATCACGGTCGGTTACTCCGATGGGTATCGCCGCGTGTTCACCAATAAAGGCGTGGTATTGATCAATGGTCATCGCGTGCCGGTGGTGGGCAAGGTTTCGATGAACACCGTGATGGTCGATGTCTCGGATGCACCCGACGTCAAGGCAGGTGATGAAGTAGTGCTGTTTGGCAAGCAAGGCGCAAGCGAAGTCAGCCAGGCTGAAGTCGAAGAGATCAACGGCGCGCTTCTGGCCGACCTCTACACCGTCTGGGGCAGTGCCAACCCGAAAATACTGGTCGAGAAGTAATTCCACCACCATCGTAAATTACAGGGCACGCTCATTCGGGCACAGTTTTGCCAAGCGCGGAAAAGCTCAAATGTATGGCAGGGACCGACAGGAGAGAGGTCGCATTCTCTTGCTGGAAGGTGACCATTATGTTTTTTTCCGCGCTGACTCAACGTATCGCCGGTGACGGCACAGTTGCCTGAGATATTCACTACTGCGCCATGGCGGTGAACAGCCTAGTCCGGCACCCTCTGGACAAGTTCCTACCGCCTCGCTCAAAAGAAAAATCAAACCTGCCAGGAAACGCCGTTACACATGGATCAAGCGAAACGTCCACCAGTGTTCGGGCCTACACAAAGAGGCTGTTGCGCTTCAGCCTAACCACCCCATTCATAAAATCACGAACCTGGCACACTGAGTCAGACTGCTAGCCTTCAGGGGGAAAGGCCGCTTCACGCCCTGAGGAAGTCAGTCAACTTTGATCAAGGTTCTTGAGCAACGGTGAACCGCGCGTCCTCTGTGCAACTAAATCCGGGTGAACGCTGATGACTACGTTGACAGATGTGCATAACGGGTCATGGCCCCGCCCAAGACGAAAGAGCACTTCATACCCTGGACAGCATGCTCGAAACTTTCGAACATCTAGACTCGGCGCCAGGGGGTTGTCCTACTCGACAGGCAAAGAACGGCTGATAGCTGCCCTCTGTGACAGGCAGCAATCGGCCAGAAGCAATGGGATGGACTCCTCCTCACCTCGGCATGCGCCTTGGCTTGCCCGCGGTGCATTTGGATATGGGCTTAGCCTGGCAGCGCCGTATCGGACAGCGATCGCAGCGTTATGAAACCTGACGTATTGCCACAGGGCCACCTATGCTTTGGATCAGGACACCGACATCATTTGGACAAAGATCTGGCTCGGTTACATGCCGGTGAAGCAGACCAAGTCCACAACGGGCAATCCAATCTCCGGTCAGTTCGACAACACCTGGATTCAAGCTTGAAACATGGCTTTGCGTTTCTGATTTTCTGTTGACGGAACACGACTTAATCCTGGAGTAAACCCAACATGACCTTGGCCCATAAACTGTTTGTCGGCGTCGCACTAGTCTGCCTGCTGCTCGGCGGCTGCACCTCCCAGGTCACTGAGCGCGAGCAGTACTCCGGCTTCCTGTCCAACTACAACAACCTGGAAGAAGTGACCACCGCCACCGGTGAGAAGGCACTGCGCTGGGTAAGCCCGTCGTGGAACCCGAATGCGTACGACACCATAGCGTTCAGAACGCTGGAGTTTTATCCCGCGCCGAAACCCAATGAGCAGGTCAATCAGCGGACGCTAGCCGACTTGCAGGATTTCATGTCCAGAAAGGCCAAACTCGTGCTGGGCCGGAAATACCAGAGAGTGTCTAACGCGGCCGCTGCACCAGCCGGGTCACACTCCCTGATCCTGCGTGCGGCAATCACCGGCGTCAGCGCCTCGAACGAGGGCATGAAGTGGTATGAAGTGATGCCGATCGCGGCCGTTGTCGGAGCGACACAGGCAGCCACCGGTCACCGGGATCAAGACACTAATCTGTTCATCGAAGCCGAATTCATTGACGCGAGAACCCATCAGACAATGGCCAAAGTGGTGCGAAAGGTATTCGGGAGTCAGCTAGAGAACGAGAGTCAGCAAATCACCACCAAAGACTTTAAAACCGCTATCGAAAAATTGAATACCGATCTCTGGACGTTCGTCCACAGTTGAACTGACTCTTTGGATCAGATGCTGTCTCTCACGAAGGGCAACTGTCGGCCAGAAGCAATCGTTCGGAGATGTTCATTAAGTCAAGGACGACTCAATCACTAATGCCCGGAGGTGGCTCAGGCAAATCGAGAGTCACTTAGTCTGATTCGACGGATAAAGACCGGCAAGCCGCGCTATCACAACACCAACATAAAAGACGCCTGAAAATTCTTCGACCATCACAAGTGAGCGGGCGTGGTTGGTCAACGGGATAACATCACCGTAACCGGTGGTCGTGAGCGTCGTGAGGCTGAAATAGATCAGTTTGAAGAAAGTGCCGGGCTGTCCGAAGTCGAGGTGACCTGGACCGAATGAGCCAGCGCTGGATATCTCGACCAGGGCATAGACGAAGGACCAGACGAAGGCCAGCATGATGTACCCCGCAAGTGCGCCATGCAGCTTGTCGGCGGTAATTGGTCCGCGTTTGAGAATATAGCGAAGCACTCCGCTAAACGAGACTGCAAGGGATGCCGCATAAGATATTCCGGCAAGAAAAAGAATCGCGATACTCTCAGTCCACAACGCAGCCCATTGAAGGCCAACCCCAAGCAACGCCAGGCCCAGTTTGAGAATGAACCCCCGCCGAGTCTGCCTGGTGGCGAAAGCGCCCACGAGCAGAACGGCTGAAAACAGAATGCCAAGCAATGTACGGGCAAATAGACCTTCCTCAAGAAAAGGAAAAAGGAGAATCAATCCTAGCAAGAGCAGCAATAGATAGGTGCAGGGCCCTTGCCCTATTACTATCTGACCTAAATCCTCGTCGGATTCGGCTTTATCTTGCGGATTTGTCATACCGGTTTCCCAAAGATTGAAATAACGCTCGAGACTTGACGCTGCAGGTTTGAAATCTGGCCTGGCTTTAGAAGTGTCGGCAGTGGAATTCTAGTCGCGAATGCATGTGAGAGGATTCAGCCGGACAGCTATGGGTCGATTTTTACCCTTCACGACAGGCAGAAATCGGCCAGGAGCCCGCTAAGCAGCCCGCTGTCGCTTGGGACTCTTCAAAATGATGCCGTAATGAAGGCACATCTCGCTAATAGCCAACGTAGACACGTATTCGCCTCAAAAACCCCCTCTGACAAGCACGATAATTAGCCAGCTAATTGTTAACGAAAATCTGAACTATTCATTTGAGTTTTCAGATTCTTTCGTCGTGCGGCCTGTGCCTAACATCGGCTCCACAGCGAACCAGTCTCGGTATCGCTCAGTGGGATCAGATGACGCAGAGACCCGGATCCGAAGTCCCCTGCTGCCGCTGACCATTGATCGCCAAGCCGTCTGGTGCCGTCGAAGTGCTTTTGCACCAGGCCCTGGGATTTTTGAGGATCACCGATGAAGCTGGAAATCTTTCGCACGCTGTGGGGTTACACCGCCAGCAAGGCTCAGGCGCTCGATGAGTTGCTGCGGGCGGGCTTTGATGGCATGGAAGCACGCCTGCCACTGGACGCCGGTGAACGGGCTGAGTTTGGCGCGTTTCTAGAGGCCAATCGCCTGGGCTATATCAGCACCGTCTTCACCGCGTACGACGTACTGCCCGACCAGTCGGCAACGCCTGCAGTGCACCTCTATGACCTGGACCGCAAGCTCGCCCTGGCCGCCGAACTCGGTCCACGCTTCGTCAACGTACTGGCGGGCAACGACCGCTGGTCCTTGCCACAACAAGTGGATTTTTTTGGCCAGGCACTGGATCTGGCGCGCAAGCACGGCCAGGTCTGCAGTTTCGAAACCCACCGCTCGCGTTCGCTGTTCAACCCCTGGGTAACCCTGGAGTTGATCCGGCAACTGCCCGATCTGTTGTTCACCAGTGACATCAGCCATTGGGTGGTGACCTGCGAGCGTCTGTTGAACGACCCGGCCGATGACCTGAGCGCTTTCGTCGAGCGGGTTCACCATATCCAGGCGCGGGTCGGTTACGACCAGGGCCCGCAGGTTCCGCACCCGGCGGCCCCCGAATATGCAAAAGAACTGGCGTTCCATCAGCAGCACTGGGAAAGCATCTGGCGCTCGCAGCAAGCCCGTGGTTACCAGGTCAGCACCCTGACCCCGGAATTCGGCGCCGACGGCTACCTGCATCATTTGCCCTTCACCAATGTCCCGGTCGCCGACCTGTGGTCATTGAACGTGTGGATGGGCCAGACCGAGCGCGAACACTTCGAGCGTTTCCACCACAAAAGCCATCCTTAGGGAGCCGATGCGTCATGCCTGACAATAAAAACAACAGCGCCAGCACTGACACACACAAAGCCAACTTCAATAGCATCCCGGTGGTCGACATCGCCGGTCTGTTCAGCGTTGAACTGGAACACCGCCTGGCCGTGGCCGAACAATTGGGGCGTGCCGCCAGCGAAGTCGGGTTCCTCTATATCACCCATCACGGCATCGACCCGCAACTGATCGCCAACCTGCGCAAGGCGGCCAAGGACTTTTTCGACCAGCCCTTCGACACCAAGATGCGGCACTACATCGGCACCTCGCAAACCCACAAGGGCTTTGTACCCGAAGGCGAAGAGGTCTATTCCAAAGGCAAGCCGGACCACAAGGAAGCCTTCGACGTCGGCTTCGAAGTCCCGGCCGATGACCCGCTGGTGCTGGCCAATACGCCATTGCTGGGGCCCAACGACTGGCCGCAGCTGGCAGGTTTCAAGGCATCGGTGCAGGCCTACTATGAAGCGATCTTCGCCCTGGGCCGGCGCCTGTTCGGCGGCTTCGCCCTGACCCTGGGCCTGGACGAAAACTATTTCGACAGCCTGGTCAGCCGTCCGCCGTCCAAGCTCCGGCTGATCCACTACCCCTACGACGGTGCGGCCCATGACGCACCGGGTCTGGGCGCCCATACTGATTACGAGTGTTTCACCATCCTCCTGGCCGACAAACCTGGCCTTGAGGTGATGAACAACCTTGGTCAATGGATCGATGCACCACCGATCGCCGATGCCTTTGTGGTCAACATCGGCGACATGCTGGAAGTGATGACGGCAGGCGCATTCGTTGCCACTGCGCACCGGGTGCGCAGCGTGAAGGAGGAGCGTTATTCCTTCCCGCTGTTTTATGCCTGCGACTATCACACCCAGATCAAACCACTGCCCGGGTTCGCCCAGGCCGGCAACGACTACGAAGAAATCACGATCGGCGAACACATGTATGGCCAGGCGCTGCAGACCTATCAGTATCTGCGCCAGAGGGTGGCCAACGGGGAAGTTCAACTGCCAGGCAAGGCACGCAAGCCCGCCAGTTTCGGACATTTGAAAAATCAGGCTCAACTGTCCTGATTGAAGTTTTCAGTTAAATCCTTATCTACGCCGGAGTCAGTAAATAATGAAAAACAATAAAAAAAACCTGTTGAGCTTGGCTGTATTGGCAACCGGCATGCTCGCTGCCTCGGCAAGCATGGCCGCGGCGGACACGTTCAAGGTCGGCATGGAAATCACTTACCCTCCTTTCGAATCCTATGACAAGGACAAGAACGTGGTGGGTTCGGACCCCGAATTGGCAACGGCACTGGCCAAACACATGAACGGCAAGGTGGAGTTCGTCGACACCAAGTTCCCGAGCCTGATCCTGGGCCTGAACTCCGGCAAGTACGACGCGGTCATTTCCGGCATGTACATCACGCCGGAGCGCCAGACTCAAGCCCAGACCATCGCCTATGCCAACACCGGTGCTGCGGTCATGGTGCCTCAGGGCAGCGAGATCAATGCGAAAAAGCCTGAGGACCTGTGCGGCTTGAAACTGGGCCTGGAACAGGGCACTACCTGGGTCAAGGAGTTCCGCAAGCTGTCCGACGACTACTGCGTGCCGAACAACAAAGGCGCCATCACCGTCAGCGAGTACCCCTCTGCGCCCGAAGTGACCCAGGCCCTGTTGTCCAAAAACATCCAGGCCCAGGTTGAAATCGCCGGTGCCGCAAAAATGATCGCGGAAAAAACCAATGGCCGGGTCGTGATCACCACCGAGCACCCGATCTATCAGCAAACCCTGGGCATCTTCGTCAAGAAAGGCAACGACGAAACCTTCCAGGCTTTGCAAAAAGCCTTCGAAGAGACGAAAAAGAGCGGTGAATACGCCGCTATCCTTAAGAAATATGGCCTGGAAGAGCCGGCTGCCCAATAAGAACCTGTCCTTGTAGTCTGGTCATCTGCCGTCCCTGCACGGGGGCGGCAGATCGAGGTGCCCTATGCAATTCGATTGGTCGTACTTTCTCTCCCTGTTCTCCTTGCCAGACTTCTGGAAAGCCTGCGTCACGGTGATCCAGCTCAGTGCCCTGGCCTGGTTCATCGGCATGCTGCTGGGTTTTCTCCTGGCCACGGCCAAGCTGTCCCAATCGCCCTTGCTGCGCATGCCGGCAGCTGCCTATATCTGGTTTTTCCGCAGCATCCCGTTGCTGGTGCTGGTGGTGTTCGTCTACAACCTGCCGCAATTGTTTCCCGGCAGCGGACCGATCCTGTCCAACCCCTTCTATTCCGGCTTGTTGGCCCTGGTGGTCACCGAGGCGGCGTACATGGCGGAAATCCATCGTGGCGGTCTGATTTCCGTGGCCAAGGGCCAAAAAGAAGCCGGGCGCGCGCTGGGTGTCGGCCTGTTCGGCATGCAACGCCTGATCGTGATTCCCCAGGCTTTCCGTATTTCGCTGCCCACGCTGATCAATGAATACATCACTGTGGTCAAGCTGACATCGCTGGTCTCGGTCATCTCCCTGACCGAAATCCTCACGGTCGGCCAACGCCTCTATGCCACCAACTTCCTGGTCATGGAGACCCTGGCGGCGGTAGGCGTCTACTACGTATTGATCGTCACCGTGTTCGGCTATTTCCTGCAGCGCCTGGAGCGCTACCTGGACCTGAACTTCCGCAAGCCGCACACACTCGACGCGGCCACCATTGCCAAATTCAAGGCCTGCGCCGAAGCGTTGCCCGACACTGCGCGCAAAGCCGCCGGCAACAACGCGACGCCCATCCTGCAACTGAAGAACATCCAGAAAAGCTATGGCACGCACAAGGTGCTGCTGGGTATCGACCTGAATGTCGACTACGGCCAGGTGGTCTCGATCATCGGGCCATCCGGTTCCGGCAAGACTTCGCTGATCCGCACGGTCAACGGTTTGGAAAGCATCGATACCGGCAACATTCTGTTGTTCGGCGAAAAATTCATCGAAGCATCGGACAAACCCAACAGCTCCCGCCTGCGCAAAGGCGTGCGGCACATCGGCATGGTGTTCCAGAACTTCAACCTGTTCCCGCACCGCACCATTCTCGACAACGTCACGCTGGCACCGCGTTACCACGGCCAACCGGGCGAGTTGAGTGAACATCATGCGTATGCGCTGCTGGACAAGGTCGGCCTGCTGGCCCATGCCCACAAGTACCCGCACCAGCTCTCCGGCGGGCAGCAACAGCGTGTGGCGATCGCTCGGGCCCTGGCGATGGAACCGCAGATCATGCTGTTCGACGAGCCGACCTCGGCCCTCGACCCGGAATTGGTCAACGACGTGCTCAACGTGATCCGCGACCTGGCGAAGGAAGGCATGACCATGCTGATCGTGACCCACGAGATGGACTTTGCCATGTCGATTTCCGACCGGGTGATTTTCATGGAAAACGGCAATATTCAACTCGATGCCGCACCTGAAACCATACGATGCGACGCCAAGGGCGAGCGAGTACGGCGCTTCATGGGAATCGCTGCCCGATCGCCAAACCTGTCTGCTACGGTGGACCATGCATGAACAGGCAATCACTTTCCTTGAACTACCTACTTTCAGGAAAACCCGCATGAATCTTGGAATAGCAGGACGCTGGGCGCTGGTCTGCGCCGCCAGCAAAGGCCTGGGCAAAGCCTGCGCACAGGCACTCGTGCGCGAAGGCGTGAACGTGGTGATCACCGCACGGGGCGAACACACGCTGAATGAAACGGCCCGTGAGCTCAGAGCGATAAATCCTCAAGTGACGGTCATCGCCGTGGCCGGAAACATTTCGACGCCCGAGGGTCGGGCGGCAGCGCTCGAGGCCCATGAGCATTTCGATATTTTGATCAACAACGCCGGAGGCCCTCCCCCCGGGGATTTCCGCGAATGGAATCGCGACGCCTGGCTCAAGGCGCTGGATGCCAACATGCTGACCCCTATCGAATTGATCAAGGCAACGGTAGACGGTATGGCGGCACGCGGATTTGGCCGGATCATCAACATCACGTCGAGTGCCGTGAAGTCCCCTATCGAAAGCCTGGGCCTGTCCAATGGCGCGCGCAGTGGCCTCACGGGGTTCATCGCAGGGCTCGCCCGACAGGACAACATTGCCAGTCGCAATGTGACGATCAACAACCTGCAACCGGGCTCATTCGATACCGATCGACTGCGTGACAACCTGGTCGCTGCCGCCGAAGAGTCGGGGCAAGACAGTGAGGTATACCTTGGCGAATGCCGTGCCGAAATCCCTGCCAAACGCTTTGGCTCACCCGAGGAGTTCGGTGCGCTGTGTGCCTTCGTTTGCAGCAGCCATGCAGGCTACCTGACCGGGCAGAACCTGTTGATCGACGGAGGAGCCGTTCGCTCCAGCCAATAATGACGGCAGGCACAATGGGACATGTAGGAGCGAGCTCGCTCGCGATGGTCGTCAACGATGCCGCGCGTTTACAGACTGAACGCAGCACTCTTGAGTCCATCGCGAGCGAGCTCGCTCCTACAACTTCTCCTGACCCGAATACCCCGCAAAATCGCGCCCTGTATTGGGGGGGGTATCCCCCAATATCGGGGGCCTTCACCCAGCTTCAGATACGCCCGCGCGAAGCCTGCAGCAAAGGGAATGTGGCGTAGAGCCATTAATCAATTCCTTTCACTTTTGGCAAAAAAATTGCGTCGTAAACATCCCGGCTCGAAATAAAACCTTTCGCCAGCCGGCCCGAAAGTCGTGGCCAGTTACCCAGGTAGTGCCACGCGCTTCGCGGAACCCGTCAGAGGTGTTTGCGATGAAACTAGATACCGAAAGGTTGACGCCTAGTCCATTGTTCAAAACCAGGCTGGCGCTGAGTATCTCTGCTGCCGCGATCATGCTGGGGTTGGGCTTGTCCCACACCCAGGCAGCCCCCCTCGACAACACTGATCAACCGCCTCCTACCGACCCATCGGCGTTCACCAATCCGCCTGCCGACCCCAATGCCGCATTGAGGGACTTGCTCAAGCTGCCTCCGGCAAACGTCGGCGCCTTCGACTTGCCCAATGGAGTGGTCGGTAACCGAAAGACACCCTTGGCCGACAATGTGCTGCCACCCAATCTGCAAACCAGTTTCAATATCCCCACTAACGGTAATGCCAGCCCATTGTTCGGGGCTCAACCGTTCACACAGAAGCTTGAACTTTTCGAGGAGTTCGGCCCAAACAAACTGGATGCGACCGACCCGCCATCACCCGTGCCGTTTCCAGTCCCGACGGTGGGGCCCGCACCGGCGCAAGATCCATTGAAGGTGGCGCGTAGCGGCCCATCGCCGGCTGCGCTGGATGCCTTTCTCAGGCAGCCGGCATTGACGCCCTTCCCGACAGAGTTCTCCAATGTGCTGGACTTCAACCCCTGGAGGGCGCAGATCGAGGACTTCCTCAATCGCCGGGTCAGTTCGCCCGCAGAAGGCCGGCCACCAGGAAAAGGCTGGTCGCACCAGCGCTTCAATGAGTTTTTCCCGCGCAACGCCTTCAAGACTGCGCAAGCCGGCGCGCACGTCAACAGCGGCTTGCGTGATCGTCTGCAACGGCATAACTACGCCGTGGGAGAGTTTGCGCCAGGCGGGCTCTATCACAACACCAACGGCAACCCGGCCAACGAGGGCACCACCAAGGGTATCCAGGTACAGTTTCACCCCAACCTCCCTGTCCAGGACCATAATGCGCTATGGACATTCGACGGCACCTTTCCGCCCAAACTGCTGCAAGTACGCTATGGCCAGGCGATGCTGATGCGTCATTACGATGCCTTGCCCATTGACCCGTCGGCCAACCGGGGCTTTGGCCTGCACACCCTCACCACCCATGAACACAACGGCCACTCCCCCGCGGAAAGCGACGGCTTTACCAACGCGTTCTTCTTCCCGGGCCAGTACTACGACTATCGCTGGCCGATCCAGTTGGCCGGTTACGACACCATCAATACCAAGGCCGAGGACCCGCGGGCAGCGTTCCCCTGCGACCCCGGTGAAACCCTGTTCGTCAACGACGCCACCCCCGGCTTCAAGACCTGCGACCACGGCACCATCAAGATCCGTGGCGACTGGCGCGAAACCATGAGCACCCACTGGTTCCACGACCACATGCTCGACTTCACCGCGCAGAACGTCTACAAGGGCAACGCGACGATGATGAACTACTACAGCGCCGTGGACCGTGGCAACGAGTCGGTCGACGACGGGGTCAACCTGCGCTTACCCAGCGGTTCGGCGCTGGGCTGGGGTAACCGCGACTATGACATCAACTTGACGATCGCCGACAAGGCCTGGGACCAGACCGGCCAACTGTGGTTCAACCCCTTCAACACCGACGGCTTTCTCGGTGACCAGGTGCTGACCAACTGGGAGTACAAGCCCTTCCTGGAGGTACGTGCCCGCCGCTACCGTTTCCGCATTCTCGACGGATCGGTGTCTCGCTATTTGAAGCTGGCGTTGGTGCGTCAGGTCAATGGTAATGGTGGCGAGTTCCCTGGCCCGGCAGGTTCCGGCCTGTCTTATACCCGCGTGCCGTTCCACATGATTGCCAACGACGGCAACCTCATGGAACACGCGGTGCCGTTCGATGGCAGCCTGGACCTCGACGGCGACGGCGACACACAGGACAACAATGCCATTCTGCCGCTCCTGGGCATTGCCGAACGCTATGACATCGTCGTCGATTTCGCGAAAAACGGCATCAAGCCAGGCGACAGGATTTACTTCGTCAATATCGAAGAGCATCAAAACGGCAAGCGTCCCAATCGTGAAGTTCCATTGGCGGATGTACTCTCCGAGAGGTACCTGCCCGTCGTCAGGCAAACCAGCCATGGACCACAGTGGGTCAACGGTGACCCGGGGGTTGGCAGGTTCATGCAACTGAACATCCAGCCTTACAGCGGCCAGGATGTCAGCCTGAATCCGGTCGACTACGAGCCCGCCAAGCCAGGCAAGCCCGAAGGCAAGTTCATGATCCCCCTGCCCTTGCACCGTGATGACCCTGCCGATATCGCCCGGCTTGCCCAGGCGCGGCACCGCACCTTTATCTTCGGTCGCTCCGATGGAACCGATGAGACGCCCTGGACGATCAAGACCGATGGCGGCCCAGGCTTCAACATGGACCCACGGCGAATTTCAGCCGCGCCACAACTGGCCAACGGCCCGACACCGGCCGGGTTCAAGGGTGAAGGCACGCTGGAAATCTGGAAGATCCAGAACGGCGGCAATGGCTGGAGTCACCCGGTGCATGTGCACTTCGAGGAAGGGGTCATTCTCAGTCGAGGTGGCAGGCCACCACCAGAATGGGAAAAAGGGGCGCGCAAGGATGTCTATCGTATAGGCGACGATCCTGACAGCCGCGACAATGTCGAAATGGCCATACGCATCCGTGAGTTTGCCGGTACCTACATGGAGCACTGCCACAACACACAGCATGAGGACACCTCGATGCTGCTGCGCTGGGACTCCGAGCACCCGGGCCAGTTCCAGTTGATGCCCACACCGTTGCCCAGCTGGGACGGCGTGAAATTCGTGAACTCGGTTGCGTTACCGACCTTCCGTACGGGAGATGGCGTCGGGCCACAGGTCAGGGTCAACAATAACCAGGGAGATAACAGCGGCAGCGGAGGCTAGCATGACCCTTTCAACCCAAAGCCGCCTGGCATCACAGTCGGCTTTGGGTCGATGGTCGGACATTGGCAGCCTGGCTTTTTCAGGGTGTGCAACGGCACCGGACCTTCTCATGCTGACTGTCTGCGCCAGGTGCCGGGGGATGTGCCGAACTGGCGTTTGAATGCGCGACTGAACGCGGCTTCGGATTCGTAGCCAACTGCAAAACCGACTTGCGCCACATTGCCGCGACCTTCGCGCAGGTGTTGAGCGGCCACATGCATACGCCAGAGCGTCAGGTATTGCATCGGTGGCTGTCCGACCAGCGCCGTGAATCGCTCCGCGAAAACCGAGCGCGACATGCCCACCTCAAGCGCCAGGGCTTCCGCAGTCCAGCCTTCGGTCGGACGAGCATGGAGTAGCGCCAGCGCACGCCCGATATGCGGATCCCGCAAACCTGCCAGCCATCCGCGCCGCTCGGCGGGCAGGCTGGCGACATACTGGCCGATGGCTTCGACGAATAGCAGCTCGGACAGCTTGGCGATGACCGTTGTCGAACCGACGCGCCCCGCCGCGATTTCACTGACAGCAAAACGGAACGAGCTTTCGATCCAGGCGCCCGAAGCCGTCGCGCGTACGTCCAGTTTCAACAAGGATGGCAATGACGAAAGCAACGGGCTGAAAGGCGTTTCAGAGCCGAGGAATCCGCACAACAACTGTGTGGCCTCGCCGCCCCCGCCGTACTTGATCCGCGAAATCCCACCGACTTCCGGTGGCTGAATGACTTCTCTGGCCGGCATGGGCGCAACGCTCAGGTCGCTGCCAAAAGAGTGAGCGTCATTGCGAGGCAGCAGAACCAGTTCGCCTGCCCCCACGTCGACGGTGGTATCACCGTCGATGCGTATTTGCATGTGCCCCGCCGCGACAAAATGCGACGCAATGATATGCCGGGGTACCGCCAGGAACGGTTTGCAATCATCCGCCGAGAGTCTTCCGTTGATGCACCAGGGCGCAGTGAGCTCCGCCTCGAGGAACACCCCCCCAGACAGCCGAATCACCCGCAAAACATCAGAAAGCGCGTCCAGCAATTGCCAGCCCTCCTTTCCGGAGTCCGGAGCATGTAATCAGGCGCACCGGTCATTTGCCGCCTGAACCGCGAGCCCTAGATTAGCACCAGCGCGGACTCAGAGATCGAGACTGTTCCCAGAGGCTTCACCCAAGATCATTGGCTCCGGCGTCAACCGTAATTGCCCCACTCCAATTCAACCGGGGCAACAGGAGATCCACATGAACACCGTAGCTACCCTACCCGGCTCAGAGTCAGGCAACGCTGCCCGTTATGCGCGGATTGTCAGATCATCGGAAAAAAACCAATGGCAGATCGATCGCGATTTGCTACAGGACCGGCGTTTCGACTTCTCGCGCAAATTCCTGCCCGACGGACTGTCGCAGATCGATCGCCTGACTTTTCTCACCGCGGCCGAGGCACGCCTGCTCAGTCAGATTCAGGGCCGAACCTATGCGTATATCTTTGGCCTGGTGGAGCGCTTTATCAGTGCCAAAATGCTCGATCAGGGTCGGGCCCATGTATTTGACAATCAACTCGCACTCGAAGCGCTGGTGCGCTTTTCCAACGACGAGATCAAGCACCAGGCGTTGTTCCGGCGCATGGAGACGATGATCGGTTCGCAATTGCCCGCGGGCTATCGTCAAGTTGCCGATCCAAACGATGTAGCGCACGTGGTACTGGCGGCCAGCACCTGGTCGGTGCTGGCGCTGACCTGTCATATCGAGCTGTTCGTTCAGGCGCACTACGTACAGAGCATCGCACCACGCGAAGAGTTGTGCCCGCTGTTCAAGGATGTCTTCAAATTTCACTGGATGGATGAAAGCCGGCACGTCGTACTCGATGAACTGGAGTGGCAGGCGGAGCACGCGAAACTCTCGCCGGCCGAGCGCGACTCGGCGGTGAATGACCTGATTGCGCTGGTGGCGGCCGTCGACGCAATCCTGCTGGCACAGTCGGCATCCGATGCCGACTACTTCATGGGTAGTGTTTCACGATCGTTCAGTGCCGAGGAGACCGCGCAAATCAAGGTCGGTGTGCTGGGCGCCTACCGCTGGCAATACATTGTCTCGGGCGTGCAGCATCCACACTTTGGCCGGTTGCTGACGCACATGACAACGCCTGCACAGATGTCCAGGATTCAGACCGCACTGGCACCCATCATGCGCAATTGAACGACAGCGCGCGACCGACTGTTCGTTGGTCGCGCGACTGTGGGATGACTTGCCGATAATGATCTATCGAGGATGGCGGCCATGACCATACCGATGTGGATGTTGCTTGGGTTTGCGACCTGGACTTTGCTGCTGTTGATGGCAACCGTCGGCGTTTATCGCTGGGTCGCCATCCTGTTCTCGAGTGCTCCGATCGCCTCTTTCCGCAGCGATCAGCTCGAAGGCGCGGACTGGTACCAGCGCGGGACCAGGGCACACGCCAACTGTGTGGAAAACCTGCCTGTCTTTGCCGTCATCGTGTTCGTGATTTCCGCCCTTGATATCAACGGCCCGGCAGTGAACTACTTGTCCACGCTCATCCTGATCGCTCGCGTGTGCCAGTCGCTGGTTCACGTATCCCATGTGCAAACCAATGCGTTCGTCGCAGTCCGGTTTACCTTCTTTTGCGTTCAACTGGTCTGTTTTCTTGCGCTCATGGTTATCGCTGCGTATTACGGCGCATGAATACGAAAACGGCCACAAGTAGCCGGTGGTCGTTGCTTTCAGATTATCGCCGGCGTTTGGCTAAGCTTAATAAATCAGGGCGAACTGAAACCTGAGTGATTGCGGCCATCAACGGATCGGTAGTCCCAAAGGAGACGACCATGTATGCGGTTATACGAACCTACCTGGGTACTGGAGCAAAGGAGCTTTTCAATCTTTTGGAAGAACGCAATGTCGACATCGAAGCTACCTTGCGGACAGTGCCTGGTCTGGTCAGCTACACACTGTTGAATACGGGAGATGGTGGTACGTCGGTGACTGTTTGCGAGGACAAGGCCGGCAGTGATGCGAGCTCGAAAGTCGCGCGCGAGTGGATTCAGAAAAACACCTCGAATATCCGGGCGAACCCGCCGATCGTAACTGAAGGTCCGGTCATTGTGCAGATCAACTAGCGTGCCCTTGCGGTTGATCTCGCGACACTACCGGTGTCGCAAGTTGCCGACCGGCCCGCAGGCTGGCGAGTGCTATACTTCGCTCAGATTGCATGAAGTGTGAAACGTTTCCCCCAGTACAGATACCGACTACAAAATCCTGGTTAACGGCTGCCGGACAAAGGAGGTCTACAGCAAACTCTAGATCGGAGGTGTGGCATGAATCGACACTATTACATCAGTGACAATCTCAACGAACTTGAAACCGTTGAAAATGAATTGGAAGCCAGCGGCATCAATTCCGAACAGATTCATGTGTTCAGTGAGAAAGTTGCTGATGTTGAACAACATCACCTCCACGAGATCAGCTCGTTAATGGAACAGGATGCTGTTCACTCCGGTGAGATTGGTGCGGTGGTCGGTGTGCCACTCGCGGCGCTGGTCCTGCTTGGCGCCTATTGGATGGGCTGGACCGAGTCCGCCGCAGGCTGGATGCCCTTTATCTTCCTTGCCATTGTTGTTTTGGGCTTCTGCATCTGGGAAGGCGGCTTTTTCGGGTTCCAGGTGCCGAACACTCACTTTCGCAATTTCAGCCAGGTGGTAAAGGAAGGCAAACATATCTTCTTCGTGGATGTTGAACCGAACCAGGAGTCGATACTGGACCAGGTCATCGGACATCATCCAAAACTGAAGATCGCCGGCACGGGAGCGGCAGCCCCTCACTGGACAGTAGCCTGGCAGCACAAGTGGCATCAGTTCAAGCGAGTGATTTCGGGTTAGCTCCTGGAGACTCAAGGCCATCCGAAGGCGGCTTATTGACCGAAGAAAATGACCCGGCTGAGGAAAACATAATCCGCCTCAGTGGCCATCAGTCCGACGAGCACCAGTAAACACAAAGGTGGGACCAATATCGCGTAGACCATGGCCAACCGCTCCCAGGCCATGTGCATGAAGATGGAGACAATCAAACCCGCCTTCAACAACATGAACGTGATAATCAGGAACCACCGAAGGTAGCCATGGAAGTGGAAATAGTCGACAAGGTACGACATCGTACTGAGGACGAATAACAGCCCCCAGATCTTGAGGTACAGACTGATTGGATGTTGCTGACCCTGAGCATGTGCCATCACCCGTGCTCCTCTACCACAAATAGAAGAAAGCAAAAATAAACACCCACACCAAATCCACGAAGTGCCAGTAAAGCCCCGCTATCTCGACGTTCTGATAATTTCCGGAGCGCTCATAATCTCCGCGCAATACTTTGCGCGCCACAATGCTGAGGTAGAGCGCGCCGATTGACACGTGCAGTCCGTGAAATCCGGTGATCATGAAAAAGCTGGCGCCAAATTGCGCCGCCCCCATGGGGTTCCCCCAGGGGCGCACCCCTTCTGCGATGAGCTTGCTCCATTCAAATGCCTGCATGCTGACGAAGGTCACGCCCAAGGCCGCGGTCGCCAGCATCAGGGCCGTGGTTTTCGCGCGATCACGGCGATAGGCGAAGTTGACTGCCATGGCCATGGTGCCGCTGCTACTGATCAGCACAAAGGTCATGATGGCAATCAGAATAAGTGGAATTTCCGTGCCGCCGATGGTCAAGGCGAACACTTCACTGGGGTTCGGCCAGGCGGTGGTGATGGTCATGCGTACCGACATGTAGCCGGTCAGAAAACAGGTGAATATAAACGTGTCGCTGAGCAGGAATATCCACATCATCGCCTTGCCCCAGTGGACCTGCTTGAAGGCGTCTTTATCCGAGGACCAGTCGCTGGCGATGCCCTCCCATCCCGATGCAGGTGGCGAGCCTGGCGGATTGGATGAACTGGTCTCGACTTGGGCTTGGGCTTGCAGGTGCGATGCCATGGCTTTTCACCTCAGGCCGCAGAATCTGGCGATGGCTTCATAGGTTTGCGGCGTGCTGGTCAGCAGCGCGAACAGCACAAACCAGAGACCCAACAGGTAATGCCAATAGATGGCACAGAGCTCTATGCTGGCGCTGAGTTGCGGCAACGGCACATGACGCAGGAATTTGGCGACGGTCCTGGCCCAGGCAATCAACCCGCCCAACAGGTGGAAGCCGTGCACGCCGGTCAACAGGTAGAAGAAACTGTTGGCCGGATTGCTGGCGACAAAGTAACCCCAGGCGACAAACTGCTGCCAGACCCAGAGCTGCCCCGCCAGAAAGGCAATGGTAAATCCTCCCCCCAATACAAAGCCGATGACCGTGGCGTCCATTCGAGCCTTGCGGGCAGCCATGCGCGACCACTGCAGTGCGATGCAGCTCAATACCAGGAAAGCCGAATTCACCCACAGCTGCCATGGATTGGCCAGCGGCGCCATGGGTTCTGTCAGGGGTAGCCAGTCGACCATTTGTGAGCGGGCGATAAAGGCGAGCAGAAACAGAAAAAATAACGAACTGACCACCACCAGAAACAAGCGCAGGCCAAACCTTGCGATTTGGCTTCTATCGCCGCCCTCGCCGGCCTGAATGCCCTCGGGATCGCGATTCCAGCTACCGCCGGGGTCAGCACCGTCGGCGTTTCTCAGTAGCAGTCTGTTCATGTTTTAACGTCCGCTATTTTGGTTCCGGCACTGAGTTGGCGCATTTGCTCCAGTTCCTCGGCGGAGACCGTTTGCGGCACGAAATCCTGCTCTATCCCCGGCACGCTGTAGTCATAGGCCCAGCGATGCACCACCGGCAGCTTCGCGCCCCAGTTACCGTGTACCGGTGGGGTGTCCGGCGTTTGCCATTCCAGGCTAGCCGCGCCCCAGGGGTTACTGCCTGCGGGTCTGCCTTTGAATACGCTCCAGGCCAGGTTGAACACAAACAGCAATTGGGAAACGCCGACGGTCAGTGCGACCACCGTAATGAAGGCATTCAACTCTTGCGCCGACTGCGGGATGAACGCGTAGTTTTCATAGGCGTAGTAACGGCGTGGCATGCCCTGGAAACCCAGGTAGTGCATGGGAAAGAAAATGGCGTAGGTGCCCAGGAAGGTAATCCAGAAATGCAGCTTGCCCAGGATGTCGTTGGTCATGCGCCCGGTTATTTTCGGAAACCAGTGGTAGATGCCGCCGAACACCACCAGTACCGGTGCGACGCCCATGACCATATGGAAATGGGCCACGACGAAATAGGTGTCCGAGAGCGGTATGTCCACGATCACATTGCCGAGAAACAAGCCGGTCAGACCGCCGACCAGGAAGGTCACGATAAAGGCCAGGGCAAACAGCATTGGCACGGTCAGATGGATGTCGCCGCGCCACAGGGTCAGTACCCAGTTATAGACTTTCAGCGCGGTCGGCACCGCGATGATCAAGGTGGTGACGGCGAAGAAAAAGCCGAAGTACGGATTCATTCCGCTGACATACATATGGTGTGCCCAGACCACAAAACTGAGTACGCCAATCGCAATGATGGCCCACACCATCATTCGGTAACCGAAGATGTTTTTACGCGCATGGGTGCTGATCAAGTCCGAGACCAGGCCAAACGCCGGGAGAGCAACGATGTACACCTCCGGGTGGCCGAAGAACCAGAACAGGTGCTGGAACAATATCGGGCTGCCACCCTGGTGATCGAGCTGCTGCCCCAGCGAAATCATCGCCGGCATGAAGAAGCTGGTGCCCAACAGCTTGTCGAACAGCATCATCACTGCGCTGACAAACAACGCCGGGAAGGCCAGCAAGGCCATGATCGAGGCCATGAAGATTCCCCAGACCGAGAGCGGCATGCGAAACAAGGTCATGCCGTGGGTGCGCGCCTGCAAGACAGTGGTGACGTAGTTCAACCCGCCCATGGTGGCGGCGACAATAAAAATCGCCAGTGAGACGAGCATCAGCACGATGCCCCACTCGACCCCCGGTGTCCCCCGGGCGATGGACTGTGGCGGGTAGAGCGTCCAGCCGGAACCTGTGGGGCCGCCAGGGACAAAGAAACTGGAGAGCAACACCACTACCGCCACCAGGTAGAACCAGTAGCTGAGCATGTTGACATAGGGGAAGACCATGTCGCGGGCGCCGACCATCAGCGGGATCAGATAGTTGCCGAAGCCCCCCAGAAACAGGGCCGTCAGCAAGTAAATGACCATGATCATGCCGTGCATGGTCATCGCCTGATAGTAAGTACTGGCATCCATGAACGCCAAACTGCCGGGGAAACCGATCTGCATGCGCATCAAGCCGGACAACACTACGGCGATAAGCCCCACGAACAAAGCCGTCAGGGAATACTGAATGGCTATGACCTTGTGGTCCTGACTCCAGACATATTTGGTCAGGAAACTCTTGGGCTCGTGCAGTGCTTCTGTATCGGCTTGCTCCGCATAGGCCATCACGTCATCCTCCTGTCGAAGTTTCAGTGTATTGCTGGCTGCTTTACGGCTACTTCCCTGGCTCCGCCTTGCTTGCATCAGCGTTGGCATTCGCTTTGGACTTGATAAAAGCGATCAGCGCGTCCAGCTCCTTGTCGCTCGGTTTCAAGGCCGGCATGACGGCTGCGTAACCCTTGACGACTTTGACAGCAGGTTCAAGAACCGATTCCTTTAAATAACCCTCGTCGACCTTGACGCTCGTATCGTCGGCAAGGGTTTCGGTCTTGCCATACAGGCCCTGCCAGCTGGGGCCGACGCCCTTGTTGCCATCGACACTGTGGCAGGCCAGACAGCCAAGCGACCCGGCCAGCCGCTGTCCCTGCGCCACCAGGTCTTCACCCGGGCCCGATGCTTCGCCAACAGTGGCTTCATCGCCCTGGCGCGCAGCACCCAGTGATTTGATCAGGGCGACGAGCGCGCCCAGTTCATCGTCAGAGAGAGTATAGGCCACCATGACCGGCGGGTAGCCCTTTACCAGGCGGGCCTTCGGATCGAGAATCGACTCTTTCAGGTAGGCCTCATCGACCTGTACGCTGGAGCCATCGGCCAGCTGTTCAGTGCGGCCGTACAGTCCCTTCCATCCAGGGCCAAGACTGGTACTGCCATCCTGGCTATGACAGGCACCGCAACCGTATTTGTCGACCAGCAAGCGGCCTTTTTCCAACAGGCTGTCCCTTCCAGGCCTGGCAGCTGTGGCCAATGTCTGCGCAAACGTCGGTTGGCCTTTCAGCCATTGATCGAAGACGCCCTGTTCTTCCACGATCATATGGCCGCGCATGTTGTAATGACCTACGCCACAAAACTCAGCGCAAAGGGTTTCGTACTTTCCGGTCTTGGTCGGCGTAAACCAAAAGTACGACACCATTCCTGGCACCATGTCCATCTTGCTGCGAATTTGCGGTACATAGAAATCGTGCAGAACATCTTTGGAACGCAGTAAGACTTTCACCGGCCGATCGAGCGGAAGGTGAACTTCATTATTCATGACAAGCACGTCGTCCTGCCCTGCAGGATCCTTGGGATCAAGGCCGAGAGGATTGGTGGAATCAACAAACTTGATATCCGATTTGCCCAGCTTTGCGTCCTGACCGGCAAAACGAAAGGCCCACTGCCACTGCTGGGCGACCACTTCAAGTTCATAGGCATTTTTCGGTACCCGGATGAAATCATCGTAAACAACCAGGCCTGGCGCCAACATCCCGGCAATGCCTATCGAGGTAACGATGATCAACCATAATTCCAGCTTTTTGTTTTCTGGCTGGTAGGCCGCCCGGGCACCCTCCTTGTGACGAAACCGCATCACCGCGACTGCCATGAATACGACGATGGCAATGAAGAATATTCCGCTGATGATCAGAGTGATGAACAGGGTGGTGTCTATGGACCCCCAGTTGGATGCGGCCGGTGTCGCATGCCAGGGCGCGAATATGTGGAATAGCACTGATGCAATAACGATTAGTACCAGGATAATTGCTATTGCCATTTGCTCTTCATCCTATTCCTGATGTTCATTGGTTATGCAAAAGCATCGCCACTGACATCCAAGCAGGCCAGACAAATACCACCCGTCCGGGCGGTAAAGTCAGTAAGGAGTATAGAGCCATCGGCTTGTACCGTGAGGTTGGCAAGGGAGTTCCGGTTGCCAGCTATACTTGAATCCTGATGACGGACGGCAGCGATCGGCCAGAAGCGACCACAAAGTGCGAACCCTGCCCTTGTACAGTCGTCAAACATGAGTGATCGCAATGAACAGGGACGATAGTTAATAGAGTCCAGCAATCCACATGGGAGGTTTCGTCATGAGTGCACTGACGATCGCAGGCTGGTGCAAGCCCAGCCCCGACCAGAAGTCCATCCCGATCGGTGAGATCCATTTTTACGTCGACGGCCCTCTCCATGTCCGTCTGGAGGAGGCCGAAGAGCGCTTGCAGCAGTCCCACGAGCGTGAAGCCATGGTCGATGTCGATATGGATACGATGGAATTGATCATGCCCGAGGGATACGCGCCCTTGTCCGACTGTCAGATGCGTGTCTATCTGCACCACGAACGCGGTCAGTTTCACCTGGTCGGGCACCGTGCGAGCGATGGCAGCCTGGTCTATACCAACGCAGTGTTGATCGATCAGTTGATTGAATAGCGGCTCACCCGCAGCCTCAACCGTGCAGCAGAAAGGCTCCCGGCGGAACCCGATGTCGCAGCTTCTTGCAGCGACCGGGTGCCGGCTGATGCCCGGGCGGGCGATCGGGAAACCAGATCCGGCATTTCCCCGGAGGCGGCAAATGGCCGCGGGGAATCACAACCTCATCGTACGCGGGCGCTGGCGCAACGGAAGCCATTTGCACTGCTTCTTCAGGCTGTGGTTTGTCAGCCGTCGGCGAAACCGATGCCCACGCAGCCTTTACCCGATCAAAAATGCCAGCTTGTTGCCCAGTGTCCGCAGCGGGTTGTTCAACAGGCGCCATCTGTGCTTCCTGGATCTGCTCATCCTGCCCCTTCTGTACTGCAACCTGGCCCTCTCTGGCTTGGGGTGGGGTATTCGAAGCCCGGGCCTGCTGGGCCGCCTGGATCAATTGGAAGTTGCGGTTGCGTAACTCGACGTTGCCACCAACCTGCACATTCGAGCGCAGCGCCAATGTTTCAGCCTGTTGGTACTGCCCCTGCTGAAGGCGCAACACACCGAGGTAATGCAGCGTCGCGGGATTGTTCGGCTGAATATGCAGGGCACGCTCCAGCGTGGCAGCAGCCTGGTCCAGCTGGCCATTTTCATACTGCCGCGAGGCCGTTTCGATCAGGGTGGTAGAGGCGCGGTTACTTTGCGTGGGCGCGATTCGCTCGCCAGCAATGGAACAATGCGACGCGACGGCGCAGAGCACCAGGAGGAGACCGGGGAGAAAACTCTTGGTTGGCATCAGGGGGTGGACTCGACTGATCTCGGCCGGCACTGCCCGAAAACAGGCCACCAGCGCTGCTCGGCTTCTGCGATACAGGGCCCCTATTGACCTGGCCCGTGCCCTGAAGTTCCCGCTGTAAAGGCCGTCGCGACCAATACCTCAAAGGCGCTAAACACTCGGGGCCATCGGCTATTTAAACAGCGGCTTTCTAGAACTTTTCCCTGTTTATCGGTCTATGTGGATAGGCACTTCCGTCCGGCAGGCGCAAACCTGCAGGTGGATGGCCACACGTCCAATTGTCAATCAGAGGTTGTCTTCGTTCATGAAATTCCATGACCCACGGATGGTGCTCTTCGGCCTGTTCGCGCTCGCGGCAGTGGGCTCGGCATCAGCAACACAAATGAAGACCGCAACCCCTGTTGTCGCACCTGAAGTCGCAGTCGTTCAGGCTCCGGTCAAGGCTGCCGACAACCCTTGGCCGACCTTGGCCAACATGGCCGGCAAGCAGCCAGGGCCGATGTTGGCCCATGACGACCGATACTGGCATAACGGCCGTTGGCACTATCGCAGAGATGATTGGCGAAGAGACGATTGGCGCCGAGACGAGTGGCGTAGAGAGCAGTGGCGCAGAGAGCAGGCCCGCCGCGAAGCCGAACGCCATCGTTATTGGGAGCGCCACCAGGATCGGGACATGCGGTACCGCTACGAGGACGATCGCCGCTACTATCGCTAGTTGCCAAGCCACGCCTGCACCACTCGTCCTGCATACACAGAACGAGTGGTGCATCGACCGATGAGAAGCTGACATCAGGTACCGAAGTGCCTGATGACGTTTTGACGATGAGCCCCCTTCCCCGTCACCCAGTTGAAAACCGCTTGCGATAATCACTCGGCCCCACCCCGAGACGCCGCATGAAGGCCCTTCTGAACCCATCCGTATTTGCATAGCCGACGGTATCGGCCAAGCGCTTGAGTGATACGTCCGAATCCTCGATCAGCCGCCTGGCCGCATCGATGCGGGCCAGTTCGACAAACTCGGCCGGCGTCGAGCCGGCTTCGGCCTTGAACGTGCGGGCAAAGTTGCGTTCGCTCATGCCGGCGCGGGCGGCCAGGGTCGGTACGCTCAAGTCGGCCTTCAGGTGCTGCACGACATACTCCTGCACATCCCTTATCACACTGCGCTCGGCGGTTTGCGCTGCCAGTTGCGCGCTGAACTGTGATTGCCCGCCTGGTCGCTTGAAGAACATCACCATTTCACGGGCAACGCTGAGCGCCAGCTCCCTGCCGTGATCCTCTTCGACAAGCGCCAGGGCCAGGTCCATGCCGGCCGTGACGCCCGCCGAGGTGTAAAGGTTGCCGTCCTTGATGAAAATGCTATCGGGGTCGACGTGGGCCTGGGGATGTTCCCTTGCGAGTTTCGCGCTGGAATTCCAGTGAGTGGTGACACGGCGCCCGTCGAGCAAGCCTGCGGCGGCCAGCAGGAAGGCGCCGCTGCAGACTGAGCCGATACGGCGCACTGATTTCGCCTGTTGGCGCAGCCATTCCTGCAGTGCGGGGTTCAGGGCAATTTCGTCGATGTACGGGCTGCCGGCCACGAGCAACGTGTCAATCCGGCCTTTACAGGTTTCGAAGGTCTCGTCGATGCCGAGCTTCAGACCGCTTGAGCCCTTGATCATCCCTTTGTCGGTCCCGATGACTTCGACCCGGTAGGCACGTGGATTGCCAAGTTGCCTGGCGGCCTCGGCGAAGACGTCTGCCGGACCGACCACATCCAGCAGCTGCACGCGGGGGAAGGCCAGGAGGGTTATGCGCATGATGTCTGTCCTCGTCGAATCATTGGCTGAATACGTCGTAACTGCACTATTTCAGCCAACAGCTGCTTGGCTGAAAATAGCTCCAACAGCAAATTCAGTCAAACGGGAGACTGCCATGAACACTGCATACACCCCCAACATCGCTGCAGCTCAATCAGTATCGACCAGCAAGACATCCATCAAGAACCTGCCCATCAATCTGTTCGGTTCAGTCATGGGCTTGGCCGGCCTGGGCCTCGCCTGGCGCTTGAGTGGTCAGCATTACGGCGTCGGTGGCATGTTGGGTGAAGCGATTGGCGCGTTTGCCGGCCTGGTATTCGTGTTGCTGACGCTGGGCTATCTGAGCAAATGGGTGAAGCATCCCGAAGCGGTACGGGCCGAATTCAACCATCCGGTCGCCAGCAACTTTTTCGGCACCGTCACCATCGCCCTGCTGCTGCTTTCCGCAGTGGCAGCGCCCCACAGTCAACTGCTTGGACAGGCACTCTGGATACTGGGCAGCGTATTGACCGTGTTGCTTGCCGGCCTGGTGGTTTCGCGCCTGTTGTCGGGCGGTCACGATCAACTCAATGCCGTACCCGCCTGGTTGATCCCGGGCGTAGCCACCCTCGACATCGCGGTAACCGGTGCGCACATGCCCATGGCCTGGGCTGCGGAGTTCAACCTGTTTGCGCTTGCCGTGGGTGCGGTGCTGGCACTGGTTTTCTTTACCCGGATCTTTTCGCGGCTGGTGCATCAGGCCGCTCTGGCCAAAGGCATGGTGCCTTCACTGATGGTCTTGATTGCACCATTTGAAGTGGGTTTCCTGGCGTACACCAACGTGTTCGGCGAGATCGACCGGTTTGCCAGCGTGTTGTTCTACTTCGGCCTGTTCCTGTTCGTGGTACTGAGCTTCAAAGTGTTCCGTCGCGATGTGCCTTTTGCCCCTTCGTGGTGGGCAATCAGCTTTCCCATCGCAGCCCTGAGCAATGCTGCGCTGAAGTATGCCCATGCCCAGGACAGCACGTTGCTGATGGCTATCGCGGCAGTGATCTTGCTGTTCCTCACAGTGGCCCTGCTTGTGTTGACCGTGAAGACCCTGGCCAGTCTGTTCAGCGGCAAACTGTTGGCCAACTGACGTTTACCTCCCTTTGGCGAGCCTTGACCGGCTCGCTTTTTTTTTGCCAACACAGGTCTTGTCGAATGACTTACACCACATCCTGGTTACTGCTGATTGTCGCCGGCTTTCTGGAGATCGCCTTTGCGGTTGGATTGAAATGCGCAAATGGCCTGGATCGACCCTGGATCCTCGCCGGCACCTTAGTAGCATTGGCCAGCAGTTTGTATTTGTTGACGATGGCATTGCGGGTCCTGCCCGTGGGCACCGCCTACGCGGTCTGGACCGGTATCGGCGCTGCCGGTACGGCCATCGTCGGCATGTATTGGCTCGGTGACGGGGTTTCGCTTTGGCGGTTGTTCTGGGTCGGCTTGATTCTGCTGAGCGTGAACGGGCTGCGCTGATTCAAATCACGAAGGGTTCAACCCATTACGGGGATGACTCCAACAGATCAATCAACCGAGGCTCGATTGAAGTCGCCGATACCTCAAGCAGCGCCAGCGTCACCGGAAGCTTGAAGCGTCGTCGCCCCGCGCTACCGGGATTGACAAACAATCGCTCCCCACGCCATTCGATGCGTGGCTGGTGGGAGTGGCCGGTGATCACCAGCTGTACGCCTGCCTCCAGTTCGACCGGGACATCGGCAATGTCATGCACCAACAACGCCTGCCAACCGTTGATGTCGAAACGCAGAAGATCAGGGAGATGCCCTGCCCATGCAAGGTCTTGATCATTGTTCCCGCGCACGACGTGCAGGGGTGCAATAGCGGCCAGTCGATCAAGGACTTCCGGGGCACCGATGTCGCCGGCATGAATGATTCGCTCGCACCCCTGCAGGGCGGCAAGCGCTTCGGGACGGAGCAAGCCGTGGGTATCGGAAATCACGCCAACTTTCATGCAAGCTCCAGGACGAATACAGGAATCTGCCACAGTGTAACGGGCCGAATGCCTTCGACGCGCAGGATCTCCCACGCACATGACGACGGTGGTGCCATCGAACCACGCCACTACTGTAGGAGCGAGCTTGCTCGCGATGGTCGCTAACGATGCCGCGTGTTTACTGACTAAACGCAGCGCCCTTAAGTCCATCGCGAGCAAGCTCGCTCCTACAGAATCCTTGACTGAACAGTATTGCGCTCAATGGCGACGAGCATATTCTGCAGGTGGTGCGACGATCTGGATCAATACCCGGGTTGAAGCTATACCGAAAGGGTTCAGAGTGGGGATGGACCACACGCTCGATTAGCGACTGAGGAGAACTTCGCGGTGTCCAATCAACTGGTCATACGCAACATGACCCGTCCCGAGCTGGACGAACTCGTCGGTTGGGCCGCCCGTGAGGGTTGGAATCCCGGCCTTCACGATGCCGAGCTGTTCTGGGCTACGGACCCTGCCGCCTTCATCGCAGCGTCCCGGAGCGGCGAATTGATCGGCGGCGGTGCCATCACCTCCTACAATGGCGAATTCGGTTTCATGGGTTTTTTCATCGTCCGGCCTGAATATCGCGGTCAAGGTCTGGGCAATACCCTGTGGCACGCACGCCGCGAGCGACTCCTCGCCCGCCTGCGCCCAGGCGCGAGCATCGGCATGGACGGCGTCTTCGCGATGCAGGACTACTACGCCAAGGGTGGTTTCGTCTTTTCCCATCGCAACATGCGTTTTCGTGCCGAGATCACCGAACACCCGGCGACCTCGCAGGCAGGCGAGGACATCGTCCCGTTGGCCACCTTCCCGTTCGATCAGGTTGTCGATTACGACCGCACCTGTTTCCCCGCCGCGCGCGCAACCTTCCTGAGCGGCTGGATAGCCCAGGCCGACGCACTTGCCGTGGGTTGCCGGCGCGAGGGCAGGCTAAGCGGCTATGGCGTAGCAAGGCGCTGCCGGGAAGGCTGCAAGATCGGCCCCTTGTTCGCCGATGACGCCCTGGCAGCCAATGCCCTCTACGCGCGCCTGGCGGGATTTGCAGCAGGTGGCCCGTTGTTTCTCGATGCCCCGGAGAATAACCCCGCCGCAATGGCGCTTGTGCGCCAACAGGGCATGATCGAGGTTTTCGGCTGCGCACGCATGTACCTCGGCCCTCCTCCGGCGATCGCGCACGAACGTGTGTTCGGCGTCACGACTTTCGAGCTGGGCTGATGGCCGCTCGCGACCTCATCGGATATGGCGGCTGCCCACCCCACCCGCGATGGCCCGGTGAGGCGCGCGTCGCGGTCCAGTTCGTCCTCAACATCGAAGAGGGCGCGGAATCATGCATCCTCAATGGCGATGCACAGTCGGAGGCCTGGCTGCACGAGCTACCGGGCCGTCCGCCGCGTGTGGGCGAACCGGACTTGAGCGTCGAGGGCATGTACGAATACGGGTCGCGCGCAGGGGTGTGGCGCATTCTGCAGCTGTTCAGCGCCCGAGGCCTGCCGCTGACCGCCTTCGCCGTCGGCCGGGCACTGGAACTCACCCCGGCGATTGGCCATGCGCTCTGCGCCGCCGGGCATGAGATTGCCGGGCACGGCTACCGTTGGCTGGACTATCGCGACATGCCTGAAGACCAGGAGCGGCGCCATATCCGCCTGACCCTCGACGTGATCGAGCAGATCTGCGGTAAACGCCCCGTAGGCTGGTACACAGGAAGGGTCAGCCAGAACACCCGCCGCCTGTTGCGTGAGGAAGGCGGGTTTCTCTATAGCTCGGACGCCTACAACGATGATCTGCCCTATTGGCTCCCGGGCTCACCCGCCCACCTGGTGATCCCTTACACACTGGTCAACAACGACGCCCGCTATCTGCTGCCGAACGGTTTCGCCTGCGGCGAAGACTTCTTCCAGCTGCTCAAGGATGCTTTCGACCTGCTGTGGCAAGAAGGCGCGCAACACCCGAAGATGATGAGCGTCGGCCTGCATGGGCGGATCAGTGGCCATCCCGGTCGTGCGATGGCGCTGGCGCGCTTTCTCGATTACGTGCAAGGCCACGACGCGGTGTGGATCTGCCGGCGCGAAGAGATTGCCAGGCACTGGATAGGCCAATTCCCCCGCGTGAGCGGTACATGCAAATCCACCAAAAGCGGTCGGTGAAACAGCGCCGCTACTTTCCCCACAAATGGGGTACTTCACCCACCCCCGCTTCACCCGTCTGTAACGCTCAGAACAACTTGTTAATTTATTTGAATTTTTCCTTCGCCCGGGTGATGGCTCATTAGTTGCACCCCGCCCCTTATGCCCGCAACACCTGTCGTCCCGGACATGGAGACGGTGGAGCATCAGCGGAGGGGTGAAAAATGAAAAGCGCGACACCACCATGCGATTCCTTCGGCCGGCTGCGCAAATCAAGCCTGCCTTGTGCGATGCTCCTGTCCCTGGCCACGGCAGACGCCGCACCGCTGGACGATGTCAGCCAGCCGCCACCGACCGACCCCTCGGCGTTTACCAACTCGCCGCCCGACCCCAAGGCCGCGGTGGATGCCATACGGGCCATGCTACCCGCCAACCAGGGCGCCATCGCCCTGCCCAATGGCGCTTTTGGCACCCGCACCACGCCAACGGCCGACAACGTGCTGCCGCCAGCCCTGCAGACATCCTTCAAGATCCCCACCAATGGCAAGCCCAGCCCATTGTTCGGAGCGCAGCCGTACACCCAGCAACTGCTGCTGTTCGAAGAATTCGGCACGGAGAAACTCGACCCGACACTGCCGGCCCCTCCCCTGACCTTCCCGGTTCCGCTCGTCGGCCCGGCGCCCACGCAGGACCCCAACAACATCGCCCGCAGCGGTCCTTCGGCCGCGGCGCTGGAAGCCTTCATGCGCCAGCCGGGGCTGTACCCGTTTCCGTCGCAGTATTCCAACGTGCTGGACCGCAACCCGTGGAAAGCGCAGATCGAAGCCTTCCTCAACCGCCATCCGGTCGGCTCGCCGGCCGAAGGTCGTCCGCCAGGAAAAGGCTGGTCGCACCAGCGCTGGAACGAGTTCTACCCGCAGGTCGCCTTCAAGACCGCTCAAGCGGGCGCCAAGCTCAACGGCGGCATGCGCGACCGCCGCCAGTTGCACAACTACGCTGTCGGCGAGTTCGGGCCTGGCGGGCTCTACAACCAGACCTCGGATGCTCCGGTCATCGCAGGCACCACCAAAGGCATCGACACCCGCTTCCACCCCAACATGCCGATCCAGAACCACAAGGCGCTCTGGACCTTCGACGGCACCTTTCCGCCAAAACTGCTGATGGTGCGTTACGGCCAACCGGTGCTGATGCGTCACTACAACGCCCTGCCGATCGATCCGTCGGCCAACATGGGGTTTGGCCTGCACACCCTCAGCACCCATGAACACAACGGCCACTCCCCGGCCGAAAGCGACGGCTATGCCAATGCATTTTTCTTTCCGGGGCAGTACTACGACTATCGCTGGCCGATACAACTGGCCGGCTACGACAGCATCAACACCAACGCTCAGGATCCGCGCGCGGCGTTCCCCTGCGCCCCGGGCGAAACCCTGTTCGTCAACGATGCCACTCCGGGCCTGAAGACGTGCAACAACGGCAGCATCAAGATTCGTGGCGACTGGCGCGAAACCATGAGCACCCACTGGTTCCATGACCACATGCTCGATTTCACCGCGCAGAACGTCTACAAGGGCAACGCGACGATGATGAACTACTACAGCGCCCTGGATCGTGGCAACGAAGCGCTGCAAGACGGTGTCAACCTGCGCCTGCCCAGCGGTTCGGCGCTGCCCTGGGGCAACCGTGACTATGACGTCAACCTGCTGGTGGCCGACAAGGCCTGGGATCAGAACGGCCAGCTGTGGTTCAACCCGTTCAACACCGACGGCTTCCTCGGCGACCAGATCCTGGTCAACTGGCAGTACCAGCCACGCCTGAACGTGCGCGCGCGCAGCTATCGTTTCCGCATTCTCAACGGCTCGGTCTCGCGCTTCTTCAGGATCGCGCTGGTGCGTGAAGTCGCCGGCAGCGGTGGCGAATTCCCCGGCCCGGCAGGTTCCGGCGTGTCTTACACCCGCGTGCCGTTCCACATGATCGGCAACGACGGCAACCTTATGGAACACGCGGTGCCGTTCGATGGCAGCATGGATCTGGACGGCGACGGCGATGTGCAGGACCACAACGCCATCCTGCCCACCCAGGGCATTGCCGAGCGGTTCGACATCATCGTCAACTTCGCGAAAAACGGGATCAGGACCGGCGACAAGCTGTACTTCGTCAACCTGATGGAGCACCAGAACGGCAAGGGTCCGGAGAGTACTCCACTGAGCCTGGCCGATGTCCTGTCCGGGAAGTACAAGGCGGTGCTCAAGCTGGGCAGCAAAGGGCTGGAATGGGACGCCGGCGACCCGGTGGTGGGCAAGTTCCTGCAGATGGTGGTCCAGCCTTATGCCGGCCAGGACGTGAGCATGAACCCCGCCGACTACGAACCCGCCAAACCGGGTAAACCGGTCGGCAAGGTCATGATCCCGCTGACGATCAACCGCGACGATCCGGCAATGCAGGCCAAACTGAAACTGGCACGCCATCGCGAATTCACTTTCGGTCGCTCCGACGGCACCGACGAACAACCCTGGACGATCAAGACCGACGGCGGTTTCGGCTTCCAGATGGACCCTCGAATCATCAGCGCCGCTCCGCAACTGGCCAACGGCCCGACCGATGCCGGGTTCTCTGGCGACGGCACCCTGGAAGTGTGGAAAATCAGGAACGGCGGCAACGGTTGGAGCCACCCGGTGCACGTGCATTTCGAAGAAGGCATCGTCCTCAATCGAGACGGCAAGGCACCGCCGGAATGGGAAAAATGGGCACGCAAGGACGTCTATCTCATTGGCCAGGGCATCGACAGCTCGGTGGACGTGGACATCGCCATCCGCTTCCGCGAATTCGCCGGGACCTACATGGAGCACTGCCACAACACCCAGCACGAGGACACCTCCATGCTGCTGCGCTGGGATGTCGAGCACCCGGGCCAGTTCCAGCTTATGCCAACGCCCCTGCCCGGCTGGGACGGCGTCACCTACGTAAACTCCGCCGCGCTGCCGACTTTCCGCACTGGCGATAAACGTGACAATAACGACGGCGATAACATAAAACCGCTTGCCAACCCCGACAGCGCCATCAGCAACAACGGCCAACCGGTGACCATCAACGTCCTGGCCAACGACACCGACCCTGACGGTAACGTGCCGCTTAAAGTGGTGGGCCTGGCACAACCGGACTCCGGCAAGGGTACGGTCAGCACCGATGGTCTGCGCGTGATCTACACACCACCGGCCACGGTCCCCGCGCCGTTCACCGCGACCTTTACCTATCAGGCCGCCGATGCCAAGGGGGCGGAGTCGGCACCGACGACGGTGTCCGTGGCGGTCTCGGCGGCGGTCGCCGAGAACCTGATCGTCACCAGCGCTACCGTCACCGCCCGCAGCAACAGCCGCTACTACTGGGTCCTGTCCGGCACCACCTCGCGTGGCACGGGCAATACCATCACGGCGACTGCCACGACCACCTCAGGTCCAGTGAGCCTTGGCGCCGCCACCCTGACGCCGACGGCGGCAGGCGCGCGCTGGCAGATAGCGGTGACGACCACCGGCAGTGGCCCGGCGCCTGGCGCGACGGTGACCGTTCAGTCGGCCTTCGGCAAAACCGTGACGGTGCCGATAGCGGCGCGTTGAGTGACAACGGGTTAAATTAAATCCGGGCCGCGTAGCTGGATGCTTCTTCGTGCATGCCGATTTGAGCCAGGACATTCAGGCTGCAGCCATTAACTCCATTGGTTATGTGGGTGAGGAGCATTCGTTCTATTGCACACGGCATCGCTGGCTAATCTACTGAGGTTGAGGGGCGGCAACCTTCAGGAAGGTGCAACCATATGGACGCAAATCCGATCGAAACCGACTACCTGATCATCGGTGCTGGCGCGACGGCCATGGCTTTCGTCGATACGCTACTCGAGGAAACGAATGCACGCATCGTGATAGTGGATCGACACGAACGGCCTGGTGGTCACTGGAATGATGCCTACCCCTTCGTCCGCTTGCACCAGCCCTCGACCTGCTATGGCGTCAACTCACGCGAACTGGGCAGCGGAACGAAAGACACGACGGCACTGAACGAGGGCTTGTATGAGCTGGCCTCCAGTGCCGAGGTGGTGAGTTACTTCGACCAGGTGATGAATCAGCGGTTTCTGCCGTCAGGTCGAGTCCGTTATTTCCCCATGTGCAACTACACCGGCGACCGCCTTGACGACCACCGGTTTACCTCGCTGGTCAGCGGCGTAAACCATCAGGTCCGGGTGCACAAAAAGGTGGTAGACGCCACCCATGCGCAGACAGCAGTTCCCTCGACCCACCCGCCCAGGTACAAGGTGGAACCCGGCGTGCAATGCGTGCCGCTGAACGACTTGCCGAAAATCCGGCACCCATACTCCAGCTACGTAGTGGTGGGCTCGGGCAAGACCGGGATCGACGCTTGCCTGTGGTTGCTGCAAAACGGTGTTGCGCCCGCAACAATCTGCTGGATCATGCCGAACGATCCGTGGTTGATCGACCGGGCCAACATGCAACCCGGCCTCGACAACTTCGAACGAACAATCGGCGGTGTCACGGCACAGTTCGAGGCCATCGCAGCCGCAGACTCGATCCCGGACCTGTTCTCCAGGCTCGAGGCGGCGGGCCAGCTCCTGCGCCTGGACAAGTCCGTCGAACCCACTGCCTACCGCTGCGCCACCGTCACACAGGCGGAATTACGCGAGCTTCGACGCATCGACAACATTGTGCGTCTGGGGAGAGTGCGAGTGATCGAGCCAACGCGCATCGTGCTCGAGCAGGGCAACATCGCCACGAGCCCAAGTGCCCTGCACATCGATTGCAGCGCCAGTGCCATCCCGACACTCCCTGAAATGAAGGTGTTCGACGGCGGCAAGATCAACCTGTTGATGGTCAGCAGCTGCCAACCCGTGTTCAGCGCGGCCTTGATCGCCTATGTGGAAAGCCACCTGGTCGATCAAGCGCAAATGAACTCGCTGTGCATGATGGTCCCCCCGCCTCACGTCCCCACGGACTGGATCAGAATCTGGGCGGTCTACCTGGGTAACCAGCTACGCTGGGGAGAGCATGACGGCCTTAACCGCTGGATCAGGCAGTCGCGCTTGTACTTCATGACGGCGGTGGTCAGGGGTTTGCAAGAAACCGACACCGAAAAACTGGCACAGCTGCATCGGCTCTCTGTCGGCAGGCAGCAGGCTCTGGCGAGTTTGCCACGGTTGCTGGGGGCCATCGCTTGAATCGCAGGAAGCGCACATGAACGAGCCACACCTCGAACTGCTCGATATCAATGGCATCCGCATGCAGATCGCAACGCAAGGTTGTGGCCCGCTGGTCTTGCTATGCCACGGTTTCCCGGAGCTTTGGTACTCGTGGCGTAACCAGCTTGCTGCGCTGGCGGCCGCTGGCTACAGAGCGGTCGCGCCCGACATGCGTGGCTATGGCGGCACAGATGCACCGGCCGAACCCGACGCCTACACCATGCTGCACCTGGTAGGCGACATGGTCGAGCTGGTCCACGCACTCGGCGAACAGCAAGCCGTCATCGTCGGCCATGACTGGGGCGCGCAGGTGGCCTGGAGCACAGCAATGATGCGGCCCGATCTGTTCCGCGCCGTGGTCGGCATGAGCGTTCCCTTCTCGCCACCGGGGCGCGTGGAGCTCCTCGGCGCGCTTGCCTCGCGGGGCATCCGTGACTTCTACATCCAGTATTTCCAGACGCCGGGTGTGGCCGAGGCCGAACTGGAAAGGGACGTCGAGTCGTCGATCCGGCGCATCTACTTCAATGGCTCGGGTGACGGGCCCGATTGGCCGGTGTTCGGCCAGCTGCAGCCGGGCCAGGGCTTCCTGGGGGCGATGATCGAACCCAAAACCCTGCCAGCCTGGCTAAGCCTTGAGGATATTGCCTGCTACACCCGCGAATTCACCCGCAGCGGATTTCGCGGCGGCCTGAACTGGTACCGCAACATGACGCGTTCATGGGCACTGCTGGCACCCTGGCGTGGTTGCATTATCCGGCAGCCGTCGATGTTCATTGCCGGCAGCCGCGACGGCGTGCTGAAGTTTGCGGGCTCCCCGCGGCAGATCGAAGCCTTCGCGCAGACACTGCCGCAACTGCGCGGGTGTCATATCCTCGAAGGTGCCGGCCACTGGATACAGCAAGAGCGCGCGACAGAGGTCAATGAGCTGCTGCTGGGCTTCCTGAAAAAACTCTGATCCGCAGGTTGAATTCTTATCCATAATTGAAATGCCGCAGATCGCTCCATCCCATGTTTGCGTAGTGATGCGAGAGACTGTTGGCATGCAGGCGGCTTCAACACCCGACCGGTGTTGGCTATGCGGATTTAAAACTGGAGGGAACCATGAGCAATCTCATCGCCACCGACGAGTCACCTGTAGCCGTTCGCCTCATGGTCAAGGTTTACGCCTACTTGCTGCTCGCAGGGTTTGCGTTCGTTCCGGCCTATCTGATTGGCTACTTGTACTTTTTCCAGGACCCCACGCTTGTATTCGAGAATCACCTGTTCCATGTAATCGCGATCATCACAGCCACCCTGGCGGGCTCGTTTGTCACTTACGTAACGTGGCGCTGCTATCAGTCATCGGGGGATCCGCTGCTACGATGGATGACGCTTGGTTTCCTCGGGTTTGTACTGATCTACGCGTTGCATGGTGCGTTCACAGGGCTTGCACACCACAATATCTGGCTCTTCCTGCTTTATGGACCAGCCTCTCGACTGGTCATGTCGATTCTGCTGTTGGTCGGAATGCTGTCGTACCACCGCCCACCTGATGCCGCGGACCAACGAATGAAGGCCCACCCGTGGCTGACCTGGATAGGACTGTTCCTGCTGGTTGACCTGGCAGTGGCGTAAGTCGCGAACTTGCCGATCGCCGGCAATCTCGCGGTGCGCCTCTCCATGGAGGGTGGCGCCCTCGTTCTTTCCGCATTGACCGCGGCCATACTTCTGTTGCGCCGTATCCGTTCGCCGCTGATGATAATTTTCATCATCTCGGTCACCGCGTTCGCGCTGTCATCTCTTGCCTTCATCCTTGCGCGTCCGTGGAACCATATGTGGTGGCTCGCTCATGCGATCTTCGCCGGTGGATTCTTCATGCTGAGCTATGGGGTGGTGCAAGCGTTCCTCACCACGCGGTCGTTTTCGAAGATCTACAGCCAAGAGGAATTGATGGTGCGTCTTGCCGAAGCGATGGCGTATGCCGAGAGCGCTCTGCAGGAACTCCAGCGCACCAATCAGGAACTCGGGCACCTTGCGGCGACCGATCCACTGACCGGCGCTGAAAATCGGCGTCGCTTCATGGAGCGGGTCGACGTCGAAATTGGCCGGACCAAACGCGGCGGTGCGCCGTTCTCCGTGTTGGCACTCGATCTGGATAATTTCAAGTCCATCAACGATCGCTTCGGGCACCAGGTTGGCGATGACATCCTGAAGAGTTTCGTGGAGAAATGCCTGGATTCGATTCGGCCGTATGACGGCGTAGCCCGAGTGGGCGGGGAAGAATTCATGATACTGCTGCCCCAGACTTCACTTGAAGGCGCGCACGAAATCGCCGAGCGTCTGCGAAGCACCGTTGCAAATAGTTCTTTTCATGGCCTGCAGCGCTCAACCGTGGTCACGGTGAGCATCGGCGTATCGCAATCCGGTCGCGACGGCGACACCATCGAGGCAATTCTGCGCACAGCCGATCAACGCCTGTATCACGCTAAACACGAAGGCCGTAACCGAGTGGTCACCACCTTCAAAACCAGCCTCCAGCCTCTGCCCTGACCATCGTCGCGAAGCCGTTGCCTGGCAGCGCCGTATCGGGCAGCAATCGCAGCGTTACGAAACCTGACGTATTGCCACAGGGCCACCTATGCTTTGGATCAGGACACCGACATCAGTTGGACAAAGATCTTGCCCGGTTACATGCCGGTGGAGCATTCCCGGTCCACAATGGGCAATCCAATCTCCGGTCAGTTCGACAACACCTGGATTCAAGCTTGAAACATGGCATTGCGTTTCTGGTTTTCTGTTGACGGAACACGACTTGATCCTGGAGTGAACCCAACATGACCTTGGCCCATAAAGTGTTTGTCGGCGTCGCACTAGTCTGCCTGCTACTCGGCGGCTGCACCTCCCAGGTCACTGAGCGCGAGCAGTACTCCGGCTTCCTGTCCAACTACAACAACCTGGAAGAAGTGACCACTGCCACCGGTGAGAAGACACTGCGCTGGGTAAGCCCGTCGTGGAACCCGAATGCGTACGACACCATAGCGTTCAGAACGCTGGAGTTTTATCCCGCGCCGAAACCCAATGAGCAGGTCAATCAGCAGACGCTGGCCGATTTGCAGGATTTCATGTCCAGAAAGGCCAAACTCGTGCTGGGCCGCAAATACCAGAGGGTGTCTAACGCGGCCGCTGCACCGGCCGGGTCACACCCCCTGATCCTGCGTGCGGCGATCACCGGCGTCAGCGCTTCGAACGAGGGCATGAAGTGGTATGAAGTGATGCCGATCGCAGCCGTTGTCGGAGCGACACAGGCAGCCACCGGTCACCGGGATCAAGACACCAATCTGTTCATCGAAGCCGAATTCATTGACGCGAGAACCCATCAGACAATGGCCAAAGTGGTGCGCAAGGTATTCGGCAGCCAGCTAGAGAACGAGAGTCAGCAAATCACCACCAAAGACTTTAAAACCGCTATCGAAAAATTGAATACCGATCTCTGGACGTTCGTCCACAGTTGAACTGACTCTTTGGATCAGTTGCGGCCTCTCACGAAGGGCAACTGTCGGTAGTGGATTCAACCGGTCGTGGCAGGCAACAATCGGCTGTGGATTCAACCGGTCGATGCAACACAACTAAATTCTGTGTGAGCAGAAGGAGTGTTGCAGATGAAGCAGAGA
>NZ_JBGLYV010000058.1:0-41118 GCF_047304225.1 Pseudomonas sp. Pseusp3
TCCCTCTACTGTCCCGCCCTCCTGCGACGGTACTGACCAGGACCTCAAGTGGCCAGAATGAAGTCCGTCTGATCAACGGCCGCACTGCTGACACCAACAAGACGGATGGAGTCCGCCCCGAACCCGACCAACGTGTCCGCCCCGTCAGCCGCTATGCTCACGCTGGCAGCGAACGTCGCGCTGGTGATCCCCAGCCCCGTGACATTGAGCAAGTCCTGCCCTGCGGCCGGATTGGCGCCGAAGTTCAGGATCGTATCGTTGCCAAAACCTGCGGCAGCAAACTCGAAAATATCGTTGCCGGCGACGCCGCCACTCATCAGGTCGTTACCGCCACCGCCGATGAGAACGTCGTCACCCGCCCCCCCCACGAGCATGTTGGAGAGCGCGTTGCCGGAGCCCACGAAATTGCCGCCGCCGCCGAAAAACAGATTTTCGACGTCAGCACCCAGGGTGTAGCTGGCGAGCGAGGTCCACACCGAGTCGTTGCCGGCACCGGCAAGCTCGTTCACCACGTCCCCAAAGTCGGTGACTTCGTAGATATCGCTGCCGACACCGCCGGCCATCGTGTCGGCACCTGCGCCACCGATGATGACGTCGTTACCTGCGCCGCCGGTGAGGGTGTCGTTACCCGCGCCGCCCACGATCGTGTTGTTGAGCTCGTTGCCGCTGCCCGCAAAGTTTCCGCTGCCGCCGAAATACAGACTCTCGACGTTGGCACCCAGGGTGTAGCTCGCGAGCGAGCTCCAGACCGCGTCGCTGCCGCCATCGGCGAGCTCGTTCACCACGTCCCCAAGGTCGGTGACTTCGTAGACATCGTTGTCGACACCGCCGGCCATCGTGTCGGCACCTGCGCCACCGATGATGACGTCGTTACCTGCGCCACCGGTGAGAGCGTCGTTTCCTGCACCGCCCACGATCGTGTTGTTGAGCGCGTTGCCGCTGCCCGCAAAGTTGCCGCTGCCGCCGAAGTACAGATTCTCGACGTTGGCACCCAGGGTGTAGCTCGCGAGCGAGGTCCACACCGAGTCGCTGCCGGCACCGACGAGCTCGGTCACCACATCTCCAAGGTCGGTGACTTCGTAGATGTCGCTGCCGACACCGCCGGCCATCGTGTCGGCACCTGCGCCACCGATGAGGACGTCGTTACCCGCACCGCCCACGATCGTGTTGTTGAGCGCGTTGCCGCTGCCCGCAAAGTTGCCGCTGCCGCCGAAATACAGATTGTCGACGTTGGCACCCAGGGTGTAGCTCGCCAGCGAGGTCCAGACCGAGTCGTTGCCGGCACCGGCGAGCTCGGTCACCACGTCCCCAAGGTCGGTGACTTCGTAGATATCGTCGCCAAGACCGCCAGCCATGGTATCGGCACCCGTACCCCCGATGAGCACGTCAGCACCCGCGTCACCATTGAGGAGGTCGTTGCCGCCCAAGCCGTTCAGGAAGTCGTTGCCAGCACCTCCGCTGGCAATGTCGTCGCCTGCCGTGCCGGTCCATGTGTCAGGACCGGCGGTACCGACAAACACATCACCGGAGGCCACCGGGGCCGTAGCGTCGGACGCAACGCTTTCGACCGCACCGAAGTCATCCACGTAACTGACCACCACGCGTACCTGATCGCCGACCTGAGCCTGGCCAAGCGTGAACGTGCTGGCGGTGGCTCCGACGATGTCGACGAAGGTGACCCCATTGGTCTCCTGCCACTGGAAGGTGAACTGCGGATTGCTGAGGCCATCGACGTCGATGATGGTCGACGTGTCGGCGGTCAACACCTGGTTCGGAAACGCGACCCCGAGGATGGTCGGCCCCGCAGTCGGTGCATTGTTCCCCGACGAGTCGACGATCTCCAGCGTCCCCTTGGCATCCTGATACACCGCTCGAACGCGGATGTTCAGACCGGCGACATCATCCGCCACCCGATAGGTGGCGCCGGTTGCCCGCGACACCTCGCCGGCGGCGAAAAAGGTGATGTCTTCAAAGACACCCGAGCCCGCAGCGTTTTCGACCTGCCAGTAGTAAGCCACGGGACCGGTAACCGCACCGGTCGGATTGGCCGCACTCACGTTGTCCGCGTCGCGGACCGACTGGTCGCTGACGCGCAGCAGTTGGCCGGCGACAGACGCGCCGGTACGCACACCGGTGGCATCATCGAGGATCGCCAGACGCCCCACTGGACCGCTGTTCAACGCGGTGCCAACACCGGACGCCTGCGCCTGGTCGGAGAACTGCAGACGCTCGATGCCCGTCAGGCGATCGACACCATCACGCGCCGCCACCAGGTCGGTCACGATGACAGCGTTGCCATCGACTGTGACGGTGTACTCCGATGCATTACCGGAGAACACCGCGGTGTCGAAGTTGTCAGTGCCGGTCAGAATCTCCCGCACGATGACCAACTGACCCGGGTTGTAAGTACCGTTGAGCATCGCCTGGACCATTGGCTCCATGCTGTTGAAACTGGCGATTTCCGCGCCGGTGCCATCAGCGTTTGTCCGTACGCTGATGCGTACGTTCAGCCACTTGTCGCCATCGATGATGTCGTCACCACCGCGCCCTTCGATGAGGTCGCTGCCGCTGCCACCGAGGATGATGTTGCCACCGTCGAAGAATGTCGCTCCGACAGGCAGCAGACCCGCCAGGCCGTTGATCAGGCTGATGTTGGTCAGCACACTGCCGGTTGCACCTGCGGTAGGCAGCGATGTCGCATCTTCGTTATCACCGCGCAGGAAGTCACCGTGGGACGAACCCGACAGACCTTCCATGATGTCGAAACGCACCAGTGCCGAAGCACCCGAACCCGGCTGCACTGGCACATCGAAGAAGCGGTCGCTGTAATCGACGGTCACGCCCTGGGCGAGATCCTTGAAGGTCGCCCAGTCATAGCCGGAGCCGCCGATATAGCGGTCACCCATGCCGAGACTGCCGACCATGATGTCGTCGCCGCCTTCGCCGTTGAACTTATCGTTCTCGTTGCCGCCGACGAATACATCATTGCCAATGACCGGGTCGTTGCCGAGCGGATCGAAGTTATCGCCAGGTGCACCGTCCGAGGTGCCCTTCTCGATCCAGTCGTCGCCTTCGTTACCCATGTCCTGTTCGTTGGCTTTGCTGCCCAGGATGAAGTCGTTGCCCTGACCACCAATGGCCTCGGAGGCGTCCTCACCGGTCACGATGAAGTCGTTGCCGAACCCGCCAATGATCAGGTTGATGCCGTTGCCTCCGTGCAGCACGTCGTTGCCGTCGCCACCCTGAATGTTATCGTCGCCACCGGTGTCGGTGATGATGTCGTCGCCGTCGCCACCGCGCAGCTGGTCGTTGCCGTTACCGCCGTCGATGCGATCGTTGCCGGCATCCCCCCAGACGGTGTCATCGCCATCGCTGGAGATGAGAATGTCTGCGCCGTCAGTACCACCGAGCACGATATGCTCTTCGCCAGCGTAGCGAATGTAGTTGGTGTCCGGCCCCACGGTCAGCGGGTTGTCGCGGAACACCACCTGCTCGCCGTTCGGGCCGAGCGGATCGACGGTGACCAGGCCTTCGTTGAATTGCCTGCCCTGGTCCACTTCCAGGTAGAACCCTGGGTCCGAGAACACCAGGCCCGGCAAGTGCGTGGCCGAGGTGTTGGCCATGATCAACTTGGCGAAGGAGTTGCTTTCAAGTTCGGCATTCATCGACAGGCCAGAGGTACGCTCCAGGTAGTAGAAGCGGTCGCCGTCCTGCAGTTTTTCCAGCTGGTTCTCGAACACGAAGTTGAAGGTCGTGCCGAGCATGCCGCCGAACGGGGTTTTCTCTTCGGCCAGGCCGCCGATCCAGAGGTCGATGGCATCGACACCCGTGATTGTCACGCCCTTCAGGTCGTCGGCAGTACCCAATACCCCATCCTTGCCGGGCAGTGTCACGTTGGCATAGGCCCCCGTACTGTTGAGGAAGTCCAGGCGGTCAGCTGGCGCACCCACACCACCCAGGACCAGCGCCAGGGCTGCAGCGCGTTTGCCTTCCAGCGTGGTTGCCGCGGTGATCGTGTCATGCGTGCCATAGGCCGCGATGAAGTTGATCAACGACTCAGGATGTTTGAGGTGCTGCACCAGGTCGACCCAGCTGGTGTACGGCTTGAGTTGGGTATCACCGGTTTGACTGTAGATGTCGCGGCGGATCGCATTGAGTGAGGGAATTCCCACGTCGCGACCACGGGCGATGTTAAGCGCCGGCAGGTCGAGCGGCAGGCCGAGCAGGTTGTTGCGCAGCGCCTCGGTCACGAACTCGTCGATTTCGTTACCGGTTTGCCGGGTCACCCCTCGCACGATCGCACTGGTCGCATCCTCTGGCGAAACGCCACTGGCGGCGTACGCCAGCGGGTTGAGGAACGCCGCGATCAAGCCCAGTTGCTGATCGGGATTAGCACTGTTCGGATCACCTACCACATTGAAGTCGATATCGTAGCGATCGACGGTCTCGGTCAGCATCGAGTGGCCAAACCGGTACACGGTGTGGGCGAACTCGGCGACGATCGAGGCATCGAGGTCGACGTCGTAGACCTGGGTCGGTGCGAAGAACAGGTCGACGTTGGGCTGGATGGTCCGCGCAAACTCCTCGAACACCAGGTGCTGATACTGCATCTCGGTGCCGAACTTGGCAGCCTGGAACAAGCGCTCGCCATTCCACAGCAGCGCATCGAACTCAGCCTGGGTGGTTGGCAATGCAGCCACCGGATTGAGCAGCCACTCGTTGAGGAAGGCCACGTCACCCGAATCGAGCACGGTGTCCTTGGTCTGCTGGACCAGGCGGTTGTGCTCGGAGTGGAAGATCGCATGCACTGCGGTCAGGCCGATGTTCTCGTTGACCCGGCCGTCGCCAGCGATGTAGTGAGCGTCGAGCAGTTCGTTGTCATAGGTCAGGTTGTTGCCGGCCCCGTCAACAGGCTGCGCATTGCCAACAAGGGTATCGCCATCCGCCTGCAGAACCCCACCGACGATTACCGGCGCCGCATTGTGGTTAATGTCGACGAGGAACTGGTGACCGGTGCGCACAGCATTGGTCAGGTCAAGGGGAGCAAGCGGATTGCCTTCGACAAGGACGTCATCAGGCGTGCCACCCAGACCGTCAACCCCCTTCATCACCACCATCGGGAAGCCGTTCGGCCCCTTGATGAAATTGCCATAGGCGTCCGTCGCCAATAGCGGGGCATTATCGACATCGGCATCGGTAAGGTTGATACCCAGGATGTCGCGGGCCTGCGCCTTGACCACTTTCCAGGTCGCCATGCCACCAATTTCGACGTCGTCAGCGGTTCCAAACTGGCCATCCACCCCCAGGTCCCGGTTGGTGATCAACCGGCCGGTCGCTACGGGGCCGTTGTCGGTCATTTGATAAGCACGCAGGAACACCTGGTGCGACGGGTGCGAGCTATAGGTCTGGTTCTGGTCCACGAACGGCGTGGTGGTGTTGGTTTGCTCATGGATGTCGTCGGCCGTGCCGAGAACGCCATCCGGCCCTGGCAGGTTGGTCGCGCGGGTCAGCACCATGAAGTTGGTCGGGCTGCCAGGCACGAACAACGGATCATCCGGTTGCAGCGGGATGAAGACGGTGCCCGAACCACCTTTGGTGACCAGGTCCAGACCATGATCGAAGAACTGCCCGAAGAAGGTCATCCAGGCGTTGAACGGCGCAGACAACCCTGCGTCCGCCGTGGTGTTCTCGAACAGATACACATCGTGATCGTCGGCAGTACCGAACTGACCATCCATGCCGGGGCTGGCGACGATATGTACGCCATCCTTGAGCACGTCGTCGTTACCCACCGCGCCGAAGTTGAGCACACCATCCAGGCCCGGATCGAAAGCCGCGGCATAGGCCGCCGGGTTGTTCGCCGTCTGATCGACGATCAGGTTACTGATGGTGCGCGGCTGCGAGTCGATCACAAGGCCGCTGTTCTGCGTATACGACGTTCCCCCTTCCGCCGGATTGAAGACCGGATCGGTCAAGCGCGGGAAGACGTTATCGGCGGCACCAAACTCGGTGTGGTTGTTGCCATTGAGGTTCATCAGGTTGTTGTTCGACCCGTCGACCGCACGCAAGCCCAACGGCGCGCGGATATTCGGGATCAGCGAGAGGATGTCCTGACCGGACGCTTCCGCTTCGGCAATCTTGATCTGGTCAAGAATGAAGTTGAGGTCGGAGCGGACCATGTGAAGGCCCGGGCCACCCGCGGTGGCATCGACTACAGGTACCGCCGCCGTTGGCGTGACCGGTGCACCGGGGGCTACGGCAGTCGTTGGCGTGGAGAACAGGATCTCCGTGGTGCCGTGACCGTCCTGATAGATCGCCTTGACCCGCAACGACAACCCGGCGAGGTCAGGAGAGACCTTGAACGCGGTACCATCGGCGCTTTGGAACGCCAGGTCGCCCGCCGGCAACAGGATGATGTCCTCGAATACGCCGCTGCCGGGAGTGGCCTCGAACTGCCAGACGTAGGACACCGAAGAGTTGGTGATTAATCCCTGCGGATTACCAGGCGCGACGTTGTTGCCATCACGTACCCCGGCCACGCTGACAGTCAGCGTGTCGCCCACCGTGATCGCCCCGCCGTTTCCATCCGTAAGGGTAGGACGGCCAACCGGTTGAGCATTCTGCCCCGGCACCAGCACTTGCTGGGTATCGGCGAATTGCAGGCGTTCTATATGCAGCAGGGTATCGGTGCCGTCGCGACCCGCTACGCTATCTGCCACTGTCCAGACATCGTCCGCCACGCTGGCTGTGCCGCGGTCGTCAACGGTAACCGTATACTCGGACGCAATCCCGGAGAAAATGGCGGTGTCGAAGGCCGCCCCGCCCACCGAAGTGCCGGGCATGATTTCCCGCACGGCCTTGAGTTGACCGGGGTTATAGGTGCGGTCCAGCATGAACGGGATCATGTCGACCATGCTGTCGAAGCTGGCGATCTCGGGACCGGTATGGTTGACGTCACCAGGGGCATACACGGCAATTCTGACGTTGATCCATTTGTCGCCATCGATCAGATCATCGCCACCGCGGCCTTCGATCAGGTCACTGCCATTGCCGCCGAGGATGATGTTGCCCGTGGCAAAGCCGGTGGTCGGCAATCCGGCATCGGCCAGGAACTGGTCCAGTCCGCGGATCAACGCGACATTGGTCAGCGCACTGCCCGTGGTACCGCCGTGGTTGATGATAGTGACCGCGTCGACATCATCGCCTTTGAGTACGTCGCCGAAATTCGAACCGGACAAGCCCTCGACCTCGGCAAAACGGTCGAGAATCGAGGCGGGCGAGGCGCCGACCGGATTGAACACGCCGGCATTCTGGTTTGGTGCATTGCCGTGTGGTTGCGCCAGCGCAGCCAGACTCAGGTCAACGGTCACGCCAACCTTGTCATTCTTGTAGGTCACCCAGTCGAAACCGGACATGCCGTCCATCTTGTCCTGGGCATCGCTGCCGACAAAGATGTCGTCGCCACCCTCGCCGATCATTTCGTCGAAGCCGCCACCACCGACAAAGATGTCGTTGCCGATCACATCGTCATTGAGCAGCGGCGAGAAGTTATCGCCAGGCGCGCCGTCCTGGGTGCCCTTCTCGATCCAGTCATCACCTTCGTTACCGGTAGGTGGCAGGTTGGTCTTGGCACCGAGGATGAAGTCGTCACCCTGACCGCCGAAGGTGGTGCTGATGTCCTCGGTGGTGATGATGAAGTCCTGGCCGTCGCCACCCAGGATCAGGTTGCCTGCAGCAAGCATGCTGCCGACCACGATCACATCGTTACCGGCATTACCTTCCAGGCGGTTGTCGCCGAACGAGTCGGAAATGATGTCATCGCCCGCGCCGCCCAGTACCGCATCGTTCCCGGCACCGCCTTCGAGGCGGTCATCACCGGCATCGCCGTAAAGGGTGTCATCGCCGTCACCGGAGATGATGATGTCATTGCCGGCGGTGCCGCCCATGACGACATGGTCTTCACCGGTGTACCGCAGATAATTGGTGTCCGCACCGGGGGTGTCGGGGTTGTCGCGAATCACCAGCGGCACGACTTCCACGCCGTTGATCATGATGCCGCCCGTCGGATCGGCGCGGCTATCCAGGCCAAGGCCGGTGAACTGAGTGGCCTGATTCACTTCGAGGGTGAACGTTGGCGTCAGGAACACGGTGTTCGCCAGGTGGGTGACATCGGTGTTGAGCATGATCAGCTTGGCAAAGGAGTTGTTCTCCAGCTCAGTGCCGAAGTTCAGGCCCGCGGTACGCGACAGGTAGTAGAAGCGGTCGCCGTTCTGCAACGCCTCCATCTGGGTTTCAAACACGAAGTTGAACGTCGAGCCGAGCATGCCGCCGAACGGCATTTTCTGTTCGGCGAGGCCACCGACCCAGAAGTCGATGTCGTCGACGCCTGTGATCGTCACGCCCGTCAGGTCATCTGCAGTGCCCAGTATCCCGTCCTTGCCGGCCGTCGTTACGTTGGCATAGGCACCGGTGCTGTTGAGGAAGTCCAGGCGATCAGCCGGCGAACCCACACCACCCAATACCAGCGCCATGGCAGCGGCGCGCTTGTCTGCCAGCGTGGTCGCCGACGTGATCGAGCTATGCGTGCCAAAGGCCGCGATGAAGTTGACCAGCGACTCGGGGTGCTTGAGGCTGTCCGCCAGGTCAGCCCAACTGATGTATGGCTTGAGTTGGCTGTCGCCGGTCATTGCGTAGAACTCACGGCGCGCCTCGTTCAATGTAGGGATGCCCGTGTCGCGACCACGCGCCAGGTTCAGGCTCGGCAAATCGAGCGGCAGACCGAGCAGGTTGTTGCGCAACGCTTCGGTGACGAACTCATCGATCTCGTTGCCGACCTGGCGGGTCACACCGCGAACGATCGCCCCTGCCGCCTGGTCCGCAGTCACCCCGCTGCCGGCGAACGCCAGCGGGTTGAGGAAGGCCGCGATCAGACCCAGTTGCGAGTCCGGGTTGGCCGGGTTGGTGAGGAGCGGATTGAACGCAGGATCGAAGCGATCGACGGTCTCGGTCAACATCGAGTGACCGAAGCGGTACACCACGTGGGCGAACTCGGCGAGGATTGCCGGGTTGATCGAGGTGTCATACCCATTGGGCGCAAGGAATTCGTCGACCTGCGGCTGAATGGTCCGCGCGAACTCCTCGAACACCAGGTGCTGGTACTGCATCTCGGTGCCGAACTTGGCAGCCTGGAACAGGCGTTCGCCATCCCACACCAGCGCCGCGATCCCGGCGGGGGTAGTTGGTATGGCGGCCACGTCGTCAACCAGCCACTGATTGAGGAAGGCCAGGTCACCGGAGGCCAGGATGGTGTCCTTGGACTGTTGGACCAGGCGGTTGTGCTCGGAGTGGAACACATGGTGCACGGTGGTCAGGCCGATGTTCTCGTTTACCCGTCCGTCGCCGGCAATGTAGTGGGCGTCGAGCAGTTCGTTGTCATAGGTCAGGTTGTTGCCGCCCGGGCCAACGGGCTGTGCATTGCCGACAGCGATGTCGGCATCCGCCTGCAGAACCCCGCCGACGACTACCGGCGCAGCATTGTGGGCGATGTCGTCGAGGAAACCATGTCCGGTGCTCACGGCGTTGGCCAGACTGATCGGAGCAGCCCGGTTGCCTTCGACCAGTTGAGTGACGTCATCCGCTGTCCCGGCGATGCCGTCAGCACCGTTACTGATGCGAATCACCACCTGCGGCATGCCGTTCGGCCCACGGATGAAGTTGCCGTAGGCATCGGTTGCCAGCAATGGCACGTTATGTACATCGGCATCAGTCAGATTGATGCCGAGAATGTCACGGGCCTGGGCCTTGACCACCTTCCAGGTTGCCATGCCACCATTTTCGCCGCTGCCGTCATCGGCAGTGCCAAACAGGCCATCGGCGCCGAGATCGCGGTTGGTGATCAAGCGTCCCGTTGCAACAGGATCGCCTGCCGCGTTGAGGGTGTACTCACGCAGGAACACCTGATGCGACGGGTGCGAGCTGTAGGTCTGGCTCTGGTCCACGAACGGCGAGGTGGTATTGGGCTGGCCATCATCGGTCGTGCCGAGTATTCCGTCCGCGCCGGCGGTACGCACCGCACGTGGCAACACCATGAAGTTGGTCGGACTGCCCGGTACGAACAACGGATCGTCCGCCTGCAGCGGAATAAACACGAAGTCGGTAGCGCTCTTGGTGACCAGGTCGAGACCGTGGTCGAAGAACTGGCCGAAGAAGGTCATCCACGAGTTGAAGCTGGCGGTCAGGCCGACGTCCGGCGACACGTTGGGCATGAAGAACACGTCCTTGTCATCGGCCGTGCCGAACACCCCATCCAGCCCGGGGCTGGTGACTATCTGTACGCCATCCTTGAGCACGTCGTCATTACCCGGCACGCCAAAGTTGAGCACACCGTCCAGGCCCGGGTCGAACGCTGAGGCATAGGCCGCCGGGTTGTTGGCGGTCTGGTCGACGATCAGGTTACTGATAATCCGTGGTTGCGGATCGGTTACCGACCCTGTGCCGGCGTATGCCGGCGATAGAAAGGAAGGATCGAGCAGGCGCGGGAAGGCATTGTCCGCGGCGCCAAACTCGCTCTGGCCGGTGACCAGGTTGTTGAAGCTGCCATCGACGGTACGCAGGCCGAATGGGACCTGAGAGTTGGGAAGCAAATCAATGAGGCTTGCGCCATTGGCATTCGCTTCTGCAATAAAGATTTGTTTGAGGATGAACTCCAGATCCGACTTGTTGAAATTGGCCATTTTGGATTGCCCTCGATCTATTTGGGTAAAGGCACGGGACGAGAGAATCCGCCCGCGCCAAGTCAAGTGCTGGCTTGCGCAGTTTGTTGGTTATGTTTTTTTGCGAGAGATCTGGCGTTACCCGGGACCCGGGATACGCGCCTGGAATTCGCGTGGTGAATTGCTCGCCGGTCGATCAGGCAGAGCGGATTCGAGCCCTGGGCGGGTCATGGAATCTGGAGGAGAAGGCGAACGTCCTGGACAGCCCCTTCCCTCTGCAAAAACACGAAATGATCGACATAGTTCTGCTCCTCTCCGGGAAATCACCACGCCTTGCGTTGCCAAAGCGATGGCAAGCTTCAGGCGGGCGGGCCCCCCGATAACTAAGACTAAAGTTCCATAGCAAATCTTTGTCAATATTACGTCGCTAAAACAGACGACCGGCGTTTAAGCCTCACAACTAGCTGTTTTTAAAAGACATATAGGCTGTTGAGTGCAGGTATAGAGCGAAATGTTATTTCGAATTGATTCGCCGCCACCTACGCTGCTGCATAAGGGAGCAACGCAGCGATTTCGGAAGACTCGCCATCCACAGAGCGACCAGCCTGCGTCTGCATAAGCTGTTTGAGGAACTACATTTACCGTTAGCTGTTGCGCCACAAGGGCAACCGGCTTTTCGAAGTGGGAGGACCAACATGCCCAAGCAGTCGAGCATCCGTTCCGAACTGACCGACGCGCTCTTTCGCCTGCGCCGCAGTTATTACTCGCTGGCAGGGTTCAGAGGCGTCATAAGCGTCATGATGTTGACGCCAGCTATTTCTATGCTGCAGGTCTATGACCGAGCCCTGGTCAGTCGCAACTCACGACGCTGGCGATGTTGACTGTCCTGGTGGCAGGTCTGTTCCTGCTGATGTCCACGCTGGAAATGGTCCGCACCCGCGTGCTGACCAGGGCCGGCAACTGCCTGGACATGGGCCTCAACCGGCGCATTTTCACTGCGGCATTCGAGCGCAACCTGAGCCGCGCCGGAGGTAATCCGGCCCAGGCCGCCCAGGCTCGTCAGTTCGTCACCGGCAATTCCCTGTTCGCTTTCTTCGAAGCGCCGTGGACGCCGATCTACCTGCTGGTCGCCTACCTGATCCACCCACTGCTCGGGCTGCTCACGCTGATCGGCTCGCTGATTCTGGTTGCCCTGGCTTATCTCACGGAAAAGGCGACGCAGAAGCCCTTGGCCGAAGCCAATCAGGCCGCCCTCTCCTCCGCCCAATATGCCAACAACAACAACAACAACAACAACAACAACAACAACAACAACAACCTGCGCAATGCCGAGGTCATCAAGGCGCTGGACATGCCTTACGAACAGCGTGGAAGGCCTCAAGGGCTGCTGCTTCACTCGGATCAGTGATCGCAATATGGCAGTCGTCAGTTTCGCCAACGGCTCTGGCGTTACCGCCTGCGCCAGAGCATGAGCCGTCGTGGAAACTGCTGGGATAATGCGCCGATGGAGCGCGTGTTTCGCAGCCTGAAACTGAATGGATACCGACCATGGGCTACATGACGGCCCAAGAAGCGCACCGAGACATCGGCCATTATTTGATGCATCGGTATAACTGGATTCGACCGCTCCAATTCAACGGTGGGTTGGCCCCAGCTCAGGCCGAGAAAAAACTTAACGTCGTGTCCGGGATTAGTTGACCGCTACAGGGCAATGCTTACGCAACTACCTAAGTACCTTTCATGTCCTTCATCCAGAAGAAGGTTGTGTCCTTCCAGCCTTGGGTGGAGAGATTGCGCGCGCCGAACCGGAGGTACGGGTGGCCGTCGAAAAAGGCCTGAAGCAAATACAGAAAGCCTGGTCGATTCAGCCCTCCCTGAATTCCCACACCGAATGCATTCATGAGGCAATTGAGTGGAAAGAGAAAGGGAGGGCATCCATTGCCCTCCCCTCCGCTGTCTACGCTCTCTGCGACAGTACTGGCCAGGACCTCAAGTGGCCAGATTGAAGTCCGTCTGATCAACGGCCACGCTGCTGACACCCACAAGGCGGATGGTGTCCACCCCGATCCCGACCACGGTGTCCGCCCCGTCAGCCGTTATGCTCACGTTGGCAGCGAACGTGGCGCTGTTGATCCCCAGTGCCGCGATATTGAGCAAGTCCTGCCCTGCGGCCGGATTGGCGCCGAAGTTCAGGATCGTATCGTTGCCGAAACCCGCGGCAGCAAACTCGAAAATATCGTTGCCGGCGACGCCGCCACTCATCAGGTCGTTACTGCCACCGCCGATGAGAATGTCGTTACCCGCACCACCCACGAGCATGTTGGAGAGCGCGTTGCCGGAGCCCACGAAATTGCCGCTGCCGCCGAAAAACAGATTCTCGACATCGGCACCCAGGGTGTAGCTGGCGAGCGAGGTCCAGACCGAGTCGTTGCCGGCACCGGCAAGCTCGCTCACCACGTCCCCAGGGTCGGTGACTTCGTAGATATCGCTGCCGACACCGCCGGCCATCGTGTCAGCACCGGCACGACCGATGATGACATCGTTACCTGCGCCGCCGGTGAGGACGTCGTTACCCGCACCGCCCACGATCGTGTTGTTGAGCTCGTTGCCGCTGCCCGCAAAGTTGCCGCTGCCGCCGAAATACAGATTCTCGACGTTGGCACCCAGGGTGTAGCTCGCAAGCGAGCTCCAGACCGTATCCATGTCTGCGCTGGCGAGCTCGGTCACCACGTCCCCAAGGTCGGTGACTTCGTAGATGTCGCTGCCGACACCGCCGGCCATCGCGTCGGCACCTGCGCCACCGACGATGACGTCGTTACCGCCACTGCCGTTGAGGACGTCGTTACCCGCACCGCCCACGATCGTGTTGTTGAGCGCGTTGCCGCTGCCCGCAAAGTTGCCGCTGCCGCCGAAATACAGATTTTCGACGTTGGCACCCAGGGTGTAGCTCGCCAGCGAGGTCCACACCGAGTCGTTGCCGGCATCGGCGAGCTCGTTCACCACGTCCCCAAGGTCGGTGACTTCGTAGATGTCGCTGCCGACACCGCCGGCCATCGTGTCGGCACCTGCGCCACCGATGAGGACGTCGTTACCCGCACCACCCACGAGCGTGTTGGCGAGCGCGTTGCCGGTGCCCGCAAAGTGGCCGCTGCCGCCGAAATACAGATTCTCGACGTTGGCCCCCAGGGTGTAGCTCGCCAGCGAGGTCCAGACCGAGTCGTCGCCGGCACCGGCGAGCTCGCTCACCACGTCCCCAAGGTCGGTGACTTCGTAGATATCGATGCCCGCACCGCCGGCCATCGTGTCGGTACCGCCACCGCCGATGAGCACGTCATTGCCCGCGTCACCATTGAGGATGTCGTTGCCGCCCAAGCCGTTCAGGAGGTCATTGCCATCACCTCCGCTGGCCACGTCGTCGCCTGCGGTACCGGTCCATATGTCGCCCCCGGCGGTACCGACAAACACATCACCGACCACTGTCGTTGCGGCAGAGGTGACTCGCTCAAGTGTGCCGAGGTCATCGGTGTAACTCGCGACGATACGCAGTTGCTGACCGACCTGCGCCTGGCCGGGCGTGAAGGTCGTGCCCGTCGCGCCGGCGATGTCGGCAAAGATTGCACCGTTCCCCGCCTGCCACTGACGGGTAATCACCGAGGTTGTGGTCCCGTTGGCGTCGGTGAACGCATCCGTGGCGGTCAAGGCCGAGCCTTCCGTCGGGGTCGTATCGCTGATCAGCACAGTGCCAACCGGCAGGACGTTGAAGGGGCTGCCGCCGAGCGGCGCAGTTGGCGCGGTCGGCGCCGAGAACACGCTTTCCAGCACGCCGTGGGCGTCCTGATAGACGGCCCTGACGCGCAGCAGCAGTCCCTCCTCAGCCGCGGTCACCGTGAAGGTCGGACCGGTCGCGGTTCCTAGTCCGCCTCCGAGCGCAATACCGATGTCGTCGAAGATACCGGTGCCCGGGTTTGTTTCGACCTGCCATACGAAGGCGATGGGACTGGCGATCGCACCTGCGCTAGCGACATTGTCCGCATCGCTGACGGTGTCGGCCAACACCGTCAACACTTGGCCAACGGCCGGCGTGCCATCACTGATCCTCAGCAAGCCCACCGGCTCGGCGTTCAAGCCCGCCACCAGGACCCGCGACTGATCGGCGAACTGCAGCCGCTCGATACTGCTGAGCCTGTCAGTGCCGTCCCGACCGACGACGCTGTCGGCCACGGTGACCGTGCCGTCGACGTTCTCGGTGACGGTGTAGTCGGCCAGAAGGCCGGTGTACAGGGCCGTGTCGAAGGAATGGCCAGGGTTAAGGGGGTCAGGCGCATCCGTCAGGATCTCACGGACGGCAACGAGTTGGCCGGGGTTGAAGGTGCCGTTGAGCATGAGCGGCTCCAGCTGGACCATGCTGTCGAACGTTGCGATCTCCGGACCTGTGCCATCAATGTTCTGCCGCACGCTGATACGTACGTTGAGCCACTTGTCACCGTCGACCAGGTCATCGCCACCACCACCTTCGATGATGTCGCTGCCGCCGCCGCCGAGGACGATGTTGCCGGCGCCGAACTGATCGTCGGCCGTGCCGGCGATGCCATCCACCCCGTTGCCGGCGGCGCCGACGAACGAGCGCAGGCCGCTGACCAGGTCGAAGTTGGTGAGCACGCTGCCCTGAGCACCGGCAGCCGCGATCACGGTGGCATCGGCATCATCGCCACGCAGGATGTCGCTGAAGTGCGATCCCGTCAGACCTTCCACCAGCTGGAACCGAGCCACGGTTGCCGCCAACTCCGGCAGTGGCGGCGCGATAGCGATGTCGGCGAGGCCCAGGTCGACGGACACGCCGAACGGGTCGTCCTTAAAGCCGGCCCAGTCGTAACCGGAGCCACCCAGGTAGCGGTCCCCCGCGCCGCCGTTGCCGTACATGATGTCGTCGCCACCTTCGGCCATGAATCTGTCGGGCGCGCCGGTGCCGATGAAGATGTCGTTACCGCGTATCAAGTCGAGCCCGTTCGGGTCGAAATTGTCGCCGGGAGCACCATCGGCGGTTCCCCTCTCGATCCAGTCGTCACCTTCGTTACCCATCAGTTGTTCGTCGGCAATACTGCCCATGATGAAGTCGTCGCCCGCGCCACCGAAGACCTCCGAGGAGTCCTCACCGGTGACGACGAAGTCCTTGCCGGAGCCGCCGAGGTTCAGATTCAGGCCGTTGCCACTGTGGATGACGTCGTTGCCGTCGCCGCCATGAATGGTGTCGTCGCCACCCATGTCGGTGATGATGTCGTCGCCGTCGCCCCCGATGATGAAGTCGTTGCCGTAGCCACCTTCGAGGCGGTCATTGGCACCGTCGCCATAGAGCGTGTCGTCGCCGTCGCCAGAAACGAGAATGTCATTGGCGGCCGAGCCACCGAGCACCACATGGTCTTCGCCGGTGTACTGCAGGTAGTTGGTATCAGGGCCGACCGTCGCAGGGTTGTCCCGAATGACCAGCGGCGTGAGGAGAATGCCGCCGACAGGGTCGGCATTACCGGGCAGGTCGTCGATGGTGCCCACGATGCCGTCCGGACCGGCAATCACACTCGCGTTGAACTGCCTGATCGGGTCGACCTCCAGGGTAAAGGCCGGGGTCAGGAACATGACGGCCGGGAGGTGGGTCGCATCGGTGTTGGCCATCACCAGTCTCGCGAACGAGTTGTTCTCCAACTCGGTGACGAAGTTAAGCCCCGCGTTGCGTTCCAGGTAGTAGAAACGGTCGGCGTTCTGCAGTTTCTCCATCTGGTTCTCGAACACGAAGTTGAAGGTCGAGCCGAGCATGCCGCCAAACGGCATTTTTTCCTCGGCGAGGCCACCGATCCAGAGGTCGATGGCATCGACGCCCGTGACCGTCACATCCCTCAGGTCGTCGGCAGTACCCAGTACTCCATCGCTGCCGGCCAGCGTTACGTTGGCAAAGGCGCCGGTGCTATTGAGGAAGTCCAGCCGGTCCGCCGGCTCGCCGGCGCCGCCCAACACCAGGAGCGTGGCCGCTGCGCGCTTCCCGTCGAGCGTGGTGGCGCTGGTAATGGAGGCGTGCGTGCCATAGGCGGCGATGAAGTTGATCAGCGATTCCGGGTGCTTCAGGTGTTGCACCAGATCGGCCCAGCTGATGTAGGGCTTCAGGTTGCTGTCGCCGGTCGCGGTGTAGAACTCACGACGCGCCTCGTTCAGGGTCGGAAGCCCGGTATCCCGGCCGCGCGCGATGTTGATGGCGGGCAGGTCGAGCGGCAGGCCCAGCAAGTTGTTGCGCACCGCTTCGGTGACGAACTCATCGATCTCGTTACCGACCTGGCGCGTCAAGCCGCGGACGATGGCACCGGCCGCCTGTTCCGGGGTCGGGCCGCTGGCCGCAAACGCCAGCGGATTGAGGAAGGCCTGAATCAGGCCGATCTCGCTCGAGGCGAAGTTGGGGTCCAGCCGGTCGATAGTCTCGGTCAGCATCGAGTGGCCGAGGCGGTAGACCGCGTGCGCGAACTCGGCGACGATCGCCGGGTCGATCTCGGTTTGATAATTCTGGTGTTCGCCAAGGAACGGATCGATGTTCGGCTGAATGGTACGCGCGAACTCTTCGAACACCAGGTGCTGGTACTGCATCTCGGTACCGAATCTCGCCGCCTGGAACAGGCGCTCTCCGTTCCAGTGCAGGGCAGCGATCTCAGCCGGGGTTGTTGGCAACACCAACAATTGGGCATCAGGCATCAGCCACTGGTTCAGGAAGTTGACATCGTTGGAGGCGATGGCCACATCCTTGGTGTGCTGGACCAGACGGTTGTGCTCCGAGTGGAAAATCGCGTGGACGGTGGTCAGGCCGATGTTCTCGTTGACCCGGCCGTCACCGGCGATGTAGTGCGCGTCGAGCAGTTCGTTGTCGTAGAAGCCTGCGGCCACCGGTCCGCCGGCAACGAGGTCGGCATCGGCCGTCAGTGGCGCACCGGTCTGGCTGTCCACCGGAACGGCGTTGTGGGCGATATCGATGAGGAACTGGTGGCCGGTGCGCACGGCATTGACCAGGCTGATCGGCGCAGCAGGATTACCCTCGACGAGAACATCATCGGCGGTATCGGCGATACCATCCGCGCCCCTCATCATGACCATCGGGAAGCCGTTCGGGCCCTTGATGAAATTGCCGTAGGCGTCGGTGGCGAGCAGCGGCACGTTGTCGAAGTCGGCATCGGTAAGATTAATGCCAAGCAGATCGCGCGCCTGCGCCTTCACCACTTTCCAGGTGGCCATCCCACCGATTTCGACGTCGTCCGCAGTGCCGAACAGGCCATCGGCGCCCAGGTCACGATTGGTGATCAGCCTGCCGGTCGCCACCGGATCGCCGGCGGCATTGAACTCGTAGGCGCGCAGGAACACCTGGTGCGAAGGGTGCGAGGTATAGGTCTGGTTCTGGTCGACGAACGGCGTGGTGGTGTTTGAAGCCTCGTGGATGTCGTCGGCGGTGCCGAGGATGCCATCAGGCCCTGGCAGGTTGGTGGCCCGCGTCATCACCATGAAGTTGGTCGGGCTGCCCGGAACGAACAGCGGATCGTCCGGCTGCAGCGGGATGAAAACCGTGCCGCTGCCGCCCTTGGTCACCAGATCGAGGCCATGGTCGAAGAACTGACCGAAGAAGGTCATCCACGGGTTGAACGGCGCGGACAGACCCACGTCCGGCGACTGGTTAGGCATGAAAAAGGTCTGGAAGGTCGTGCCGTCGGTACGGGTTCCAGTAACGACCTGCGCACCGTCCTTCAAGACATCGTCAACCGTGCCGAGGATGCCATCCGGACCGGGATCGAACGTGGCCGCGACCGCTGCCGGGTTGTTGGCGGTGTTGTCGGCGATCAGATTGCTGATGGTCCGTGGCTGCGAGTCAGTCACCAGGCCGCTGGTCTGAGCGTAAGAGGTTCCCGCTTCCGCCGTATCGAACTGCGCCGGAACCAGTCGCGGGAAGACCGTGTCGGCTGCACCGAACTCGTTCTGACCCGTCACCAGGTTGTTGAACGACCCGTCGACCGTGCGCAGGCCCAAAGGCACCCGTGCATTCGGCAGCATGCTGAGGAGATCCTCACCGGCAGCATTCCTTTCCGAGATCAGAATCTGGTCGAGAATGAACTGCAGATCGGCCCGGATATAGTGCACACCCGTGCTGGCGACCGGAGTCTCGGCCGGCAGCGGGGCTGCCGGTGGCGGAGCAACGCCGGCTACGACCGCTGCGGTTGGAGCAGAGAACGCAGTCTCAAGCACACCATTTTGATCCTTGTAGACGGCCCTGACGCGCAATTCCAGCCCGGCGAGATCCGGGGTCACCCTGAAGGTCGGCCCGGTTATGTGCGCCAATGCTGCGCCCCCGTCCGCAATACGGGTGATGTCCTGAAAGACGCCCGTACCCGGGACTGCTTCGAACTGCCAGTAGAAGGCGATCGGTCCGGTGATGGCACCGCCGGCGTTGTCGGCATCGGTCACGCCGGCAGCCGACACCCTCAGCAGCTGCCCCGTGGTCGGCGTAGCGTCCGGGGTGTTGCTGGCAGCGTCGAGGATGGCCAGCAAGCCCAGCGGGTCGTTGTTGAGCCCGACCCCGCCTGGCAGGGTGAGCGACTGATCGTTGAACTGCAGCCGCTCGATATTGGTCAGGCGGTCGGTGCCGTCGCGCCCGACGACGCTGTCGGCCACGGTGGTCACGCCGCCCACAGTGGTGACGGTATAGTCGAGCCGGTTGCCAGTGAACAAGACCGTGTCAAAGGCGGGGGCATCCGTCAGTACCTCGCGGACGATGACCAACTGACCGGGGTTGAAGGTGCCATCGAGCATGAACGGGATCATGGGCTCCATGCTGTCGAAGGTGGCAATCTCCGGCCCGGTTCCGTCAAGGTTCTGGCGCACGCTGATGCGCACATTCAGCCACATGTCGCCGTCGATCAGGTCGTCACCGCCGCGGCCTTCGACGATGTCGCTGCCACCACCGCCGAGGAGGATGTTGCCAGCGCCGAACTGATCGTCTGCCGTGCCCAGGATACCGTCCGGGCCGGCTGCAGCCGCGCCAAGAAACGCCCGCAGACCGTTGACGAGGTCAATATTGGTGAGCACGCTGCCTGGGACGCCGGCAGTGGCGATCGTGAGCGCGTCGGCATCATCGCCGGTCAGCATGTCGCTGAACGCCGACCCAGACAGACCTTCCACCTGGGCGAACTTGGTATGCACGCCTGCAACCGAAGGCGACAGGGCCGATTGTTCGAAGGCGATGCGGCTCATGTCCACAGTCACGCCGTAATGATCATCCTTGTAGGTGGCCCAGTCGAAACCGGACATGCCCAACATCTTGTCCGGGCCCTCACTGCCGATGAAGATGTCATCGCCGCCTTCACCGATCATTTCATCGAAGCCGCCGTCACCGCTGAAGACGTCGTTGCCGGCGACCAACTCTGCCAGCAAAGCCAGTGGCAGGTTACCGGCGAAATTGTCGCCGGGGGCGCCGTCCTGGGTCCCGACCTCGATCCAGTCGTCGCCATCGCCGCCCATCATTTGTGCGTTCAGCCGGCTGCCGAGCATGAAGTCATTGCCGGCGCCGCCGAAGACCTCCGTAAAGTCGTCGCCGGTGACGATGAAATCGTTGCCGTCACCGCCGAGGACGATATTGGTGCCGTTGCCGCTGTGGATGACGTCGTTGCCGGCCTCGCCGTGGATGACGTCGTCGCCGCCCATGTCGGTGATGATGTCGTCGCCATCGCCACCCTCGAGCTCGTCATTGCCGTAGCCGCCTTCGAGGCGATCATTACCGGCGTCGCCCCAGAGCGTGTCGTCGCCGTCGCCAGAGACGAGAATGTCATTGCCGGCGGTGCCGCCGAGCACGACATGGTCTTCGCCGGTGTACTGCAGGTAGTTGGTATCGGGACCGACCGTGTTGGGGTTGTCGCGGATGACCAGCGGCGTGATCTCGACGCCGTTGATCATGGTGCCGCCAGTGGGATCGGTGTTGCCAGGCAGGTCGTCGACAGTGCCCACAATGCCGTCCGGACCGGCAATCACGCTCCGGTTGAACTGCCTGGTGGGGTCGACCTCGAGAGTAAAGGTCGGGCTCGAGAACATGAGGGCCGGGAGATGGGTCGCGTCGGTGTTGAGCATCACCATCTTGGCGAACGAGTTGTTCTCGAGCTCGCTCAGGAAGTTGAGTCCCTGGGTGCGGTGCAGGTAGTAGAGCCGGTCGCCGTTTTGCAGCTTCTCGAGCTGGTCCTCGAAGACGAAGTTGAAGGTCGAGCCAAGCATCCCGCCGAACGGCATTTTTTCCTCGGCCAGGCCGCCGATCCAGAAGTCGATGGCATCAACGCCGGTAATGGTTGCCCCATTTGCCAGGTTGGCATAGACGCCGGTGCTGTTGAGGAAGTCCAGGCGATCCGCCGGCTCACCGACGCCGCCCAACACCAGGAGCGTGGCCGCTGCGCGTTTCGCGTCGAGCGTGGTGGCGCTGGTAATGGAGGCGTGCGTGCCGTAGGCGGCGATGAAGTTGATCAGCGATTCCGGGTGCTTCAGGTGTTGCACCAAATCGACCCAGCTGGTGTAGGGCTTCAGCTGGCTGTCGCCGGTGCCGGCGTAGAATTCACGGCGCGCCGCGTTCAAGGACGGAATGCCGGTATCACGGCCGCGCGCGATGTTGAGGGCGGGCAGGTCGAGCGGCAGGCCCAGCAAGTTGTTGCGCACCGCTTCGGTGACGAACTCATCGATCTCGTTGCCGACCTGGCGCGTCAAGCCGCGGACGATGGCGCCGGCCGCCTGCTCCGGGGTCGGGCCGCTGGTCGCAAACGCCAGCGGGTTGAGGAAGGCCTGAATCAGGCCGATCTCGCTGGAGACGAAGTTGGGGTCGAGCCGGTCAATGGTCTCGGTCAGCATCGAGTGGCCGAAGCGAAAGACCGTGTGCGCGAACTCGGCGACGATCGACGGATTGATTGTGTCATCGAAGTCAAGGAAGGCATCGACCTGCGGTTGAATGGTGCGCGCGAACTCTTCGAACACCAGGTGCTGATACTGCATCTCGGTGCCGAATTTCGCCGCCTGGAACAGGCGCTCACCGTTCCAGTTCAAGGTCGACAGATCAGCAGGAACAGACGTGACGGGCGTCAGCAGCCACTGGTTCAGGAACGTCAGGTCGCCGGCGGCCGCTGAGGCGAGGACCGTGTCCTTGGTCTGCTGGACCAGCCGGTTGTGCTCCGAGTGGAAGATGGAGTGGACGGTGGTCAGGCCGATGTTCTCGTTGACCCGGCCATCGCCGGCGATGTAGTGCGCGTCGAGCAGCTCGTTGTCGTAGGAGCCTGCGGCAACCGGGCCGCCGGCAACGAGGTCGGCATCGGCCGTCAGTGGCGCACCGGTCTGGCTGTCCACCGGGCTGGCATTGTGCGCGATGTCGATGAGGAACTGGTGACCGGTGCGGATCGCCAGCGACGCGTCGATCGGCGCCAGCGGATTGCCCTCGACCAGGCCGGTCGCGGTCACGATCTGCGCAAAGCCGTTCGCCCCCCGAATGAAGTTGCCGTACGCATCGGTCGCCAGCAGCGGCAGGTCGAGGACGTCGAGATCGTCGAGATCGATGCCAAGCATGTCGCGCGCCTGCGCCTTCACCACTTTCCAGGTGGCCATGCCGCCGATTTCGACGTCGTCGGCAGTGCCGAACAGGCCATCGGCGCCCAGGTCACGATTGGTGATCAGCTTGCCGGTCGCCACCGGCTTGCCGGCGGCATCGAGTTCATAGGCGCGCAGGAACACCTGGTGCGAGGGGTGCGAGCTGTAGGTCTGGTTCTGATCGACGAATGGCGTGGTGGTGTTTGAAGCCTCGTGGATGTCGTCGGCGGTGCCGAGGATGCCATCGGGCCCGGGCAGGTTGGTGGCCCGCGTCAACACCATGAAGTTGGTCGGGCTGCCCGGAACGAACAGCGGATCGTCCGGCTGCAGCGGGATGAACACCGTGCCGCTGCCGCCCTTGGTCACCAGATCGAGGCCATGGTCGAAGAACTGACCGAAGAAGGTCATCCACGGGTTGAACGGCGCGGACAGACCCACGTCCGGCGACTGGTTCGGAATGAAAAAGGTCTGGAAAGTCGTGCCATCGGTACGGGTTCCAGTAATGACCTGCGCACCGGCCTTCAAGACATCGTCAACCGTGCCGAGGATACCATCCAGACCGGGATCGAAAGTGGCCGCGACCGCCGCGGGGTTATTGGCGGTATTGTCGACGATCAGGTTGCTGATGGTGCGTGGCTGCGAGTCGATCACCAGGCCGCTGGTCTGGGTGTAAGAGGTGCCCGCCTCAGCCGGGCGGAAGACTGGAGTGGTCATGCGCGGGAAAATGTTGTCGGCTGCGCCGAACTCGCTCTGACCGAGTCTCAGGTTGTTAAACGTCCCGTCGACTGTACGCAGACCGAAAGCAAATTCCGGGTTCGGTATCAGGCTGGCGAGCGACTGGCCAGCAGTATCCGCTTCCGCGATGAAAATCTGCTGGAGAATGAACTCCAGGTCCGACTTGTTGAAATTGGCCATTTTGGATTGCCCTCGATCTGTCTGCACAAAGGCACGGGACGAGAAAATCCTCCCGCGCCCAGTCAAGTGCTGGCTTACGCAGTTTGTAAGTCATGTTTTTTGGCGAGAGATCTGGCGTTACCCCGGACCCGGGATACGCGCATGAAATTCGCGTAGAGAATTGCTCGCCGGTCGATCAGGCAGAGCGGATACGAGCCATGGGCGGGCCATGGAATCTGGAAGTGAAGGCGAACGTCCTGGACAGCCCTGTCCCTCTGAAAAAGCACGAAATGAGCGACATGATTCTGCTCCTCTCAGGAGAATCACCGCGCCTTGCGTTGCCAAAGCGATGGCAAGCTTCAGGCGGGTGGCCCCCCCGATAACTAAGACTAAAGTCCCATGGCAATTCTTTGTCAATATTACGTCGCTAAAACAGACGACTGGTCCTTTAGTCTTACAACTAGCTGTTTTTAAACGACATATAGGCGGTTGAGCGCAGGTATAGAGCGAAATGTTATTTCGAATTGTTTCACCGCCACCTACGCTGCTGCATAAGGGAGCAACGCAGCGATTTCGGAAGACTCGCCATCCACAGAGCGACCAGCCTGCGTGTGCATAAGCTGTTTGAGGAACTACATTTACCGTTAGCTGTTGCGCCACAAGGGCGACCGGCATTTCGAAGTGGGAGGACCAACATGCCCAAGCAGTCGAGCATCCGTTCCGAACTGGCCGACGCGCTCTTTCGCATGCGCCGCAGTTTTTACTCGCTGGCAGGGTTCAGCGGCGTCATAAACGTCATGATGTTGACGCCAGCTATTTATATGCTGCAGGTCTATGATCGAGCCCTGGTCAGTCGCAACGTCACGACGCTGGCGATGTTGACGGTCCTGGTGGTTGGACTGTTCCTGCTGATGTCCACGCTGGAAATGGTCCGCACCCGCGTGCTGATCAGGGTCGGCAACTGCCTGGACATGGAGCTCAACCGGCGCATTTTCACTGCTGCATTCGAGCGCAACCTGAGCCGCGCCGGAGGTAATCCGGCCCAGGCGTTGCAAGATCTCGCCCAGGTTCGTCAGTTCGTCACCGGCAATTCCCTCTTCGCTTTCTTCGATGCACCGTGGACGCCGATCTACCTGTTGGTCGCCTACCTGATCCACCCACTGCTCGGACTGCTCACACTGATCGGCTCGCTGATTCTGGTGGCCCTGGCCTGGCTCACCGAGAAGGCGACGCAGAAGCCGCTGGCCGAAGCCAACCAGGCCGCCCTCTCCTCCGCCCAATACGCCAACAACAACCTGCGCAATGCCGAAGTCATCGAGGCCATGGGCATGCTGCCGTCGATCAGCAAGCGTTGGTACCTGAGCCATCTGCGCATTCTGGAAATGCAGACCATGGCCTCCGACCGCGCCGCCCTGATCAGCAGCACCGGACGCTTCGTGCGGATCACGTTGCAGTCGCTGATCCTCGGCGCCGGCGCGCTGCTGGCAATCGAAGGCAAGATCACCCCGGGGATGATGATTGCCTGCTCGATCCTCACCGGCCGCGCACTGGGCCCGGTGGAACAGGTCATCGCGTCGTGGAAGCAACTGCTCGGCTGCCGCTCGGCCTGGGGCCGGCTCAACGAGATGCTGCACGACTATCCGCGCCGGCCACCGAGCATGTCGCTGCAGCGGCCGCAGGGCATGCTGGCGGTGGAGAATGTGTATGCCGGTGCCCCCGGTACCAACAACACGATTCTGCGTGGGGTGGGCTTCAGCCTTGTCCCCGGCGAAAGCCTTGGCATCATCGGTCCGTCCGCCTCGGGCAAATCCACCCTCGCCCGCCTGCTGGTTGGCGTCTGGCCAGCGCAGGCCGGCAAAGTGCGCCTGGACGGCGCGGACATATTCACCTGGAACAAGGGCGAACTTGGTCCATGGCTCGGCTACCTGCCACAGGACGTGGAGCTGTTCGAGGGCAACATCGCCGACAATATTGCGCGCTTTGGCGAAGTGGACAGCGAAGCGGTCATCCGCGCCGCCAAGACCACTGGCGTGCACGAGATGATCCTGCGTTTTCCTCAGGGTTATGACACCCGTCTGGGCACCGATGGCAGCCCGCTTTCCGGTGGCCAGAAGCAGCGCATCGCCTTGGCCCGCGCGTTGTATGGCGAGCCCAATCTGATCGTGCTGGATGAGCCGAACGCCAACCTTGACGACGTCGGCGAAAAGGCCCTGGTCGATGCGCTGGCCGAACTGAAGGACCGTGGCGCCACCGTCATTCTGATTTCCCACCGTCCCAACGTACTCTGCGCCGTCGATAAGGTGCTGATGCTGCGCGACGGCGGCGTGCAGATGCTCGGTACGCGCGATGAAGTATTCGCAGCGCTGCGCAAGGCCAGTGTGATGCCTGCAGGCGCGTCGACCCCGCTAGCCTCCGTCAAAGCACGGGAGTGACCGATCATGCAAATGAGCCAACACACCGAGATGATCAAAGCCGATACCAAGAGCGTGGTAGATCTGGATGTCGGTAAGCCCGCACGGTGGGGCGTGTGGCTGGTGCTCGCCGGCTTCGGCGGATTCCTCCTGTGGTCCTGGCTGGCGCCTCTGGATGCCGGCGTGGTAGCCACAGGCACGGTCAAAGTCACCAGCAATCGCAAGGCCGTACAGCACCTCAGCGGTGGTACCGTGGAGGCCATTCTCGTTCGCGAAGGCGATCTGGTGACAAAAGGTCAGGAGGTGGTCCGCCTCGACTCGTTGCGTGCCGCTTCTGAACAGGGGGCAGTCAGCGCCCAGTACATCGTCAGCAAGACCGTGGAAAACCGCCTGGAAGCGGAACGTGACGGCCGCGACGTGGTGAACTTCGACCCCGATTTGCTCCAGCGTTTCAAAGGTGACCACCGCCTGGAAGCCGCCATGGACCTGCAACAGCGCCTGCTGGACACCCGGCGCGTCGGTCTTGCTGGCGAAATCAGCATCCTGCAGGAGAACCTGGCAGCGTCGGCAGTGCAGCTCAAGGGCCTGCAGCAGGTCTATAGCGCCCGCGCCTCGCAGATCAGCTTCCTCAACCAGGAACTGCAAGGCACCCGCGTGCTGACGGCCGAAGGCTATGTGCCGCGCAACCGCCTGCTTGAGCTGGAACGCAGCAATGCCGAGCTCTCCGCCGGTCAGGCCGAGAACCTCAACAACATCGCCCGCGTGCGTAGCCAGACCACCGAAATCAAGCTGCGCATCCTGCAGCGCCAGCACGACTACCTGAAGGAAGTCGAATCACAGCTGACTGAAACCGCCAAGGAAAACACCACCCTGGCCGACCGCTTGCGCGCGCTCGACTATGAAGTGACCCACACGGTGATTCGCTCGCCCATCGATGGCATGGTCCAGGCCCTGAGCATTGCCACTGTCGGCGGGATCATTCAACCGGGCTTCAAGATCATGGAAATCGTTCCGGTCAACGAGCCGCTGCAGGTCGACGCGATGATTCCCGTGCAGGCCATCGACAAGATGGTCCCCGGCCTGCCCGTGGACATTTCCTTCCCGGCCTTCAACCATGCCAGGACGCCAAACATCCCCGGCCGCGTGAAGACCATCTCCGCCGACCGCCTGATGGACGAGGAAAGCAAGCAACCGTTCTATCTGGCTCAGGTGGAGGTCACGCCCGATGGCATGGGTCTACTTGGCAGCAATCACATTCGCCCCGGCATGCCCGCCAGCGTCACCATAAAGACAGGCGAACGCAACATGATCAGCTATCTTCTTAAACCAATGCTTGATCGTGTGGACAGCTCATTCAAGGAACAATGAGATGGAACGTCGTTGCCTGCTCTTCTGCCTGCTGGGGTTGGCCCTGCCGGCCAACGCCATGGACCTCAAGCAAGCCTGGGATCTGTTGCAGTTCCAGGGCCCTATCTACCAAGCCTCCGTGCATGAAAAGCAGGCCGGCGAGGAAAACCGCGCCATCGGCAAGGCCGGCCTGCTACCGCAGATCAATGCCTCGGGCTACCACAACAAGGTCAATGGCTCCCAAAGCCAGAGCGGCATCGACAGAGATCTCCATTACGACTCCAAGGGCGCCAACGTGCGCCTGCGCCAACCGCTGTTCAACAAACAGAAGATGGCCGAGTACCGCCAGGGTCAGCAGCGTGCCGACTACAGCAACGCGGTGTTCGATGCCAAGACCCAGGACGCCGCGGTGCGCTTGTCCGAAAGCTATTTCGATGTGCTCCTGGCCAGCGAAACCATCGTCCTGGCCAAGTCCAAGCTGACCGCCTTCGAAGAGCAACTCGCTTCGGCGAAGCGGCGTATGGAGCTGGGGGCCGGCACCGTCACCGACATCGACGAGTCGGCCGCTCGCCGCGACCTCGCTGACGCCGAGCTGATCGAAGCACAAGACAACCTGATCAACGCGCGCCGCAAGCTTGAGGAATATATCGGCGAACCCCCCGAGTCACTGACCACCTTGCGCCCGAGCTTCGATACACCACCGCTGCTACCGAGCAACCTGCAGGACTGGTTGGTCAAAGCCCAGACCGATAGCCCGCTGATCCATGCGCGCCGTTATAGCAGCGACCTCGCAGCAGAAGAAGTGAATCGTGCCAGGGCTGGCCACTGGCCAACACTGGATTTCATTGCCGGCTACACCGCGGGTGAGAGCCAGTCACTCTCCGAGTTGAATCAACGCAACCACTACGGCTCGATCGGGCTGGAAGTCAATATCCCACTGTACAGCGGTGGCGGCGTCAGCGCGTTGACACGCCAGGCCAGTGCCAATAGCGACAAGGCCATGGACGAACTCGACGCCGCGCGACAGGAAGTCATCACCGAAACCACTCGTGAGTATCAGGGCATTCTGAGCGGCGCCAAACGCATTCGCGCGCTGGAGAAGGCAGTGGAGTCCAACGAACGCTCACTGGCATCGTCACGCAAAGGCTTCAAAGAGGGCGGCACCAGCACCAACTCGGACGTCCTCAATGCCGAAGAGCTGCTCTTCGTTGCGCGCCACGATCTGTTCGAAGCCAAGATACGCTATTTGATGTCACGCCTGCGCCTGGCCTCCTCGGTGGGCAGCCTGGGCGACGACGATATCAACCAGATCAACGACTACCTCGGCCCGGAACTGCTGGTCACCAAATGACGCTTACCAGCCAGCCGGTCAAGCAAAGTGATGGCTGACCGGCCTCCCCTCTTATGGCCTCCCCCCAGTCAATGCACCTCTCGTTTGACCCATTGGTTCGTTGCTGGATCCCGGCGCAGAAAGGCAGCCGCCAGCGAAAAAACCGCCAACGTTGAAATTTGCCCACCAAGCCCTTGATTCCCTTTATGCTCGATCCAGCCCCTAATGAAAAGCCAAGCCCGGCTCCAGGCTGTAAACTGTTTCCCCATGCGCAAATTCTTGTACCTGACATTCTCCATGGCGTTGCTCGCTGCCCTCACGTCCTACGCGATGTGGGCCGCTGACCGGCCGGTGGGTCATTACCTTTCGGACCTGCGGATCAACCTGGCTGTCGACCGGGGTACGCCTGCGGACCGTGGCAATCTGTTGGGCATTCAGCCCGAACTGTTTCCTACCGATTATCAAAGTCCCGAGCGTTTGCACCGCAAGCTCGCAGCCTATCTGCAGGCAGCCCGGGACCAGGGTTTGTTGAACGGCAAGACTGTCGTCGTGTTGCCGGAACATATCGGTACCTGGCTGATGGTCAGCGGCGAGAAGGATGAGTTGTATCAGGCCAGCACCCTCAAGGAGGCCATGAACTGGCTGGCGGTGAGCAATCCCCTCAAGTTCGCCAAGGCGTTGATCAGTGCCGAGGGTGGCAACCGTCTGGACGATGCCCACCTGCGCATGAAAGCCAAGGCGATGGCCAGGGACTACCAGGCATTGTTCGGAGGGCTGGCCAGGGAATTCCACGTGACGCTGGTAGCGGGCTCCATTGTGCTGCCCGAACCGAGCATCATCGACGGCACCTTGAAAATCGGCCGCGGCGCGCTGTACAACAGCAGTGTAGTGTTCAACAACGAAGGCCTGCCGATCGGCCAGCCACAGCGCCAGATGCACCCGTTTTTCGCAGGACAGAACGGGATCAAGGCGAATGGCGAGCACTCGCTCAACGTCGTTGATACCCCCGCAGGAAGGCTGGGCGTATTGATCGGCCGCGACAGCTGGTACCCGGAAAACTACCTCAAGCTCAACGACCAAAGCGTACAGCTGGTTGCGGTACCGGCCTTTGTCGCCGGCCGTGGCACCTGGGACCAGCCGTGGCGCGGCTACAGGGGATCGCCTGCGCCTGCATCGGTCAACCTGAAGCCTGGAGAAGTCAGTGAAGGCCAGGCCTGGCAGCGCCTGACCCTCACGACCCAGATACCGGCCAGTCAGGCTGTCGCCGGCATCAGTGTGTTCCTGCGGGGCCAGTTCTGGGATCAGGGCAGCGCCGGCCACAGTTTCCTCAGCAGTAACGGCCAGCACTTTGCCGACGGCAACGCCCATGGTGCGCGTTTGCTGAACCTCTGGTTGTAAGCCATGAAAACGCCGCCGATGCGCCTCGGCGATCTGTCGGTGGGCTTTGTTCATAGCCTGGCCGATGCCGTGCGCAGTCATGGCGTCGATCCGCAGCCATTGCTCGATCAATACGGCCTCGATACAGCGCGTCTGAGCGAAGCCGGTGCCCGGCTGTCGATACCTCGCTACATGCGCCTGGGCCACAGCGCCATTCAACTGACCGACAACCCGGCCCTTGGCTTGCGCATGGGTCAACTCAGTCGCCTGAGCCAGATCGGCCTCGCAGGAGTCACCGCAGCCCAGGCGCCGACAGTACGTGAAGCCGCCCGCTGCCTGATTCGATTCGAAGCCTTGTATGGTTCCAATTATCGGGGTCAATCAAGCTTTCACGAAGACGCCCAGGGTGCATGGCTGCGTTTCTATTCGATCAGCCCCTATAACGCCTACAACCGCTTCGTGGTGGATTCGATCATCGCCGGCTGGTTGCAGCAATTATCCAGCGTCAGCCCCGCCCCGCTGCGCGCCGAACGTATCGAGATCGAATTCGAGGAACCCGTTTACCGCGCGGCCTATGACGTTTTGGGTGACTGTCCGATTCAGTTTGGCGGCGAACGCAATCAACTGCGCCTGAGCCTGGCAAGTCTCGCCCAGCGCAACCCCGAGCATTGCCCGAGCACCTGGCGGCATTTGCTGCAACTGTGCGAGCGCGAGCTGGAACAATTGACACGTACCCGCAGCCTGCGTGAACGCATCATCGCGCTGCTGGGACCGTTGCTCAATGGTGGCCGGGAGCCCGACCTGGAAGAAGTGGCGACACGCCTGAATCTGCCTACATGGACCTTGCGCCGCAAACTTGCCGAGGAAGGCACGCAATTTCGCGCAATCCTCAATGAAACCCGTCGCGACCTGGCCATGACCTACATACGCGACACCGAACTGGCGTTCGGTGAAATCGCCTACCTGCTGGGCTTTTCCTCAGCCGAAGCGTTTCAACGCGCATTCAAACGCTGGAACGGGCAGACCCCCGGCGAATTTCGCCGCAGCCATCGCCAATCCGCCTGACGCCTACAACTCGGTAGCGTCTTCCGCCGGTTCCAGTGGGTCCAGTTCGAAAGCCTGGTACTCGAGCAGCTCTTCTTGATAATCGTCCATTTTTGAATCCCCCGACCCGTATTGAAAAACGTCTGAATAAATGACCCATTCCTTGAGCATAAAGTGCCTGCGTGAAAGAAAAATGACGCGGACACGACACTCTGTCGCTACTGAATAAAACGTAGCAGCTGGTCAGGAATTTATCATTGGTTTTTTCGCGGGAGCCCGCAGAACATCGGACTTGCTTGATGCGGGTCAATCATTGAGGCGGCCACAGGATCGGTTCATCTGACCCGATCCTGTGGTGCCACCATCATTGGCCGGAGACAGGCATCGCCGGAATGGGCTCGCTCGGCGGTGGCAAGTCGCTCGGGTTCGCCGGTGGCGTGACGATTTGCGGGGCCAGTGCCGGCTCTACACTGGCCGGTGTGATTGGCGCCGCTTCAGGAGGCGGTGCAACCGGCTCGGAGGCCGCTGGCGTTGCTTCAACGGGTGCCGGTCCAGGAGCAACTGCAGCAGGCTCCGTAGCGGGTGCGGCTGCCGGGGCAGGCGCGAGCGGTGCCGGTGCGGCCTTGGCTTCAGGCATGCCCAGGTCTGTTTTCGGTTTTTCGGTGATGTGCGCAGCCTTTTTCGCTTCCGGCGGCAGGAACAGTTCGACCAATGCGAAGAAACGCTCGTAGAACTTGGCAGACGATACGGTTTCGCTGGCGACCTTGACCATCGAGTCATCGGAGGAGCCGATCGGCATCGACACCGAGCCCAACACACCCACACCAAGACTGGCGGAGTTGTTGGTTTTCTTCAGCGCATAACGATCCTGCAGGGCGTTGGCGAATACGGTCGCGTGATGCCCTTCGCTGCCATCATCGGCACACACCACACTGAAGCTGATCTCCATGTGGTTCTCGCCGGTCTGCTGGAAGCTCTTGTGACCGCTGACCAGCTTCGGATCGTTGCTGGTGATGATGTAGCCCTGGCTGAGCAAGGCACGACGGGCGGCTTCACAGCTCTGGGTATCGGTGACCGGATAGTTTCGGGAAAAGGTGCCGGAATCGTCGAAGTTCTCATGCTCGTAGATGGCGCCTTTGTTCGATGAACAACCGGCCGCAGCGGCAAGCATGGCTGCCAGCCCGACAATCCGCATGGGAAGTGATTTAAACATTGAACATCCTGAGGAAAACGGTTCGGGGCATATTGTGCAACAGATCGATGCTTAGCGGAGCATCGATTGTGTCTTAAAACGGTTACAGGCTGATTGACCCCGGTTTTGCGCAAAAGTCACCGCGGCAAGTGACGTACGGCCAAACAAAAAGACCCCGGCCTTTCGGCCGGGGTCTCCTGTACAGCGCTAAACCTGTTCAGGCATCAGTAACGCTTGATGTCCGCCTGGCTTTCCAGCTGCTTGCGATAAGCCGCAAAGTCTTGCTGGCCGATGCGCGAAGCAAGGTAGCGACGATACTGTGCTTTCTCTTCTTCGGTCGGCGCCGCCGCTTCGTTCACGCCATTGAGACGCACGATCATCAGGCTGCCATCCGCCAGCGTCACGCTGGTGAAGGTCGGCTTGTCCTTGGTCGCAGGCTTCGCCATGCGGAAGAGCGCTTGCAGCACAGCAGGGTCGACCCCTTCCTGAGCGCGAGTCGCCGCTTCAGTGACTTTCCAGGCCTGACCGTCGACCGCCTGATTCAGCGGGGTCTTGCCATCGCGCAGGCTGGCAATCAGGGCTTCAGCCCTGGTCTTGGCATCGGCGCTGGCGTGCTCCTTGGCCAATTGCACACGGATCGCGGCAGAGACGCTTTCCAGCGGCAATTGCGAAGGCTTCAAGTGCTCCTTGGCACGCAACACGACCACGGTTTCCGGATCGAGCTCGATAGCAGTGCTGTTCGCCCCCTCATCCAGGACTTCCGGGCTGAACGCGGCAGTGATCACGGCACGGTTGGCCGCAATACCCTCACCGCCTTCACGGCCGAACGGCTTGGAAGTCTGGACGGTCAGCTTCAGGTCCTGCGCCGGCTGCGCCAGATCGGACGCTTCGAACGAGGCGTCTTCCAGTTGCTTGCTTGCCTCAACGAAACGCTGCTCGACCTGCTGGGTTTTCAGACCACGGGTCAGCTTGTCTTTCAGGCTGGCGAACGTTGGCACTTCCGGGGCTTCCACACCCAACAGCTTGATCAGGTGGAAACCGAAGTCGGTGCGAACCGGCCCCGAGACCTGGTCCTTGGCCAACGAATACAGGGCCTTTTCGAACGCCGGGTCGTAGACGCCGGGACCTGCATAACCCAGGTCACCGCCGTTGTTCGCCGAACCCGGATCCTGGGAGAACTCCTTGGCCAGCGCCTCGAATTTCTCGCCCTTGGCCAGACGGGCCTGAACCTCTTCGATCTTCGCCTTGGCTTGCGCCTCGGTGGTCTTGTCATTCACTTCAATCAGAATGTGCGCAGCCCGGCGTTGCTCGGACAGGTTCGCGATTTCTTTCTGATAGGCCGCTTGCAGGTCTTCGTCCTTGACGCTGACCTGATCGAAGAAGGAAGCCTTCTTCAGCTCGAGGTAATCGATGACCACCTGGTCCGGCGTCATGAATTCCTTGGCATGTTCGTCGTAATAGGCCTTGACCTCTTCGTCGGTCAGCTTCACAGCCGCCGGGTCGGCCTTGATGTTCAGCGAGGCGAAGTCGCGGGTCTGTTTTTCCAGACGAGCAAACGCCAGCACCTGTGCATCGGTCACGAAACCGCTACCTGCCAGGCCGGCACGCAGCTGGCCGATCAGCATTTCCTGAGCCAGCATCTGGCGGAATTGCATACGGCTGTAGCCGAGTTGGCGAATCACCTGGTCGAAACGCTCGGAGCTGAACTTGCCATCAACCTGAAACTCTGGTGTTTGCAGGATGACCTGATCAAGCGCCGCTTCGGAAAAGGCGAACTTCGATTTTTCTGCGCCTTGCAGCAGCAGCTTGCGATCGATCAGGCCCTTGAGAGCCGATTCGCGCAACATTTTTTCATCCAGCAAGGAAGCATCGAAATCCTTGCCCAGCTGTTGCATGAGCTGGCGGCGTTGCATATCGACCGCCTGGCTCAGTTCGTTCTGGCTGATTTCATCGCCGTTGACCTTGGCCGCATCATTGCTGTGCGACGTGGCCTTGAAAATGGCATCGAAACCGGTCAAGGCCATCAGAACAACGATGACCCCGATAATAGTCTTGGCAATCCAGCCTTGTGAATTGTCCCTGATATTCTGCAGCATGCGTCCCCCAGAAACGGTTGAACTTCAAAATTAGGCAACCGTGGAGCGTGGGTAGAATCCGGATAGAAGAAAGGCGCATCCGAGGATGCGCCTTCTCGTAACTGGCGGAGCGGATCGAGGGCTCGAACGGGCGACCCTCGGTATCTTGAACCGGCGACCTGCAGTCAGGACTGCCGCTCCGCTGCCAAGTCAGGCATGACCCCGACCCGGATGGGTAAAAACCTGAATCGAACTTAGTTGACAGCTTCTTTCAGTGCTTTACCGGCTTTGAAACCTGGTTTTTTGGCTGCTGCGATTTCCAGCGTCTTACCGGTCTGTGGGTTACGACCAATGCGAGCTGGACGATCAGTTACGGAGAAAGTACCGAAGCCAACCAGAACAACAGAGTCGCCAGCCTTGAGAGCGCCAGTGACGGATTCGATTACAGCGTCCAGCGCACGGCCAGCAGCAGCTTTCGGGATATCAGCGGATGCAGCGATAGCATCAATCAGTTCCGACTTGTTCACTCTAAGTCCCCTTATATCTATTTGAGTATGATTCTAAGTTTTTTTGGTGAAAGCAAAAACGAGTGCTGAATGGCCTACAGACACTTAAGAGCCGCTTTATAACAAGGGCTCTAAAAAGCTGTCAAGAAAGCCCCCCAGGCAAATACGTACTAATGCGTGCTAATTCTTTCCTTAGAATCTGCGTCGCGTTTCTCATCCTTCGCGACTATCTCCGGAGCCACATCCGGCAAGGGCTCCGGCGCGTATTGCAGCGCAATTTGCAGGACCTCGTCAATCCATTTAACCGGTTTAATCTGTAGATCCTGCTTGATATTGTCCGGAATCTCTTTGAGATCGCGCACATTCTCTTCAGGAATGATCACGGTCTTGATTCCGCCACGATGGGCAGCCAGCAGTTTTTCTTTCAAACCGCCAATCGCCAGTACCTGGCCACGCAAAGTGATTTCGCCGGTCATGGCGACATCCGCGCGTACCGGAATGCCGGTCAATGCCGACACCAGGGCCGTACACATGCCCACACCGGCGCTAGGACCGTCCTTGGGAGTCGCCCCCTCCGGCATATGGATGTGCGTGTCGCGCTTCTCGTGGAAGTCCAGGGGAATGCCCAGGCTTTTCGCCCGGCTGCGAACAACGGTCAACGCAGCGGTGATCGACTCGACCATCACATCACCCAGGGAACCGGTCTTGATCAACTGGCCCTTGCCCGGCACCACGGCGGCTTCAATGGTCAGCAGTTCGCCACCCACCTGAGTCCACGCCAGCCCGGTCACCTGGCCGATCTGATCCTGCTGCTCGGCCAGGCCGTAGCGGAATTTGCGCACGCCCAGGAAATGCTCCAGCGTGTCTGCGGTAACCTTCACCGAGAAGCGTTTTTCCAGCGCATGCTCCTTGACGGCCTTGCGGCAAACCTTGGCAATCTGACGCTCAAGCCCACGCACACCGGCTTCACGGGTGTAGTAGCGAATAATGTCGCGGATCGCTTCTGCGTCAAACTCCAGCTCGCCTTTCTTCAGGCCGTTGGCAGCAATCTGCTTTGGCGAAAGGTATTTGACGGCGATGTTGATCTTCTCGTCTTCGGTGTAGCCCGGCAGACGGATCACTTCCATCCGGTCCAGCAACGCCGGCGGGATGTTCATCGAGTTCGAGGTGCACAGGAACATCACATCGGACAGGTCGTAATCGACTTCCAGATAGTGATCGTTGAAGTTGTGGTTCTGCTCTGGATCGAGCACTTCCAGCAACGCCGATGCCGGATCGCCACGCATGTCGCTGCCCATCTTGTCGATTTCATCGAGCAGGAACAGCGGATTGCGGACACCCACTTTTGTCATCTTTTGAATCAATCTTCCTGGCATCGAACCGATGTAAGTACGGCGATGACCACGAATTTCCGCTTCGTCCCGCACGCCACCGAGGGCCATGCGTACGAATTTGCGGTTGGTGGCGTGAGCGATCGACTCCGCCAGGGACGTTTTACCCACCCCTGGAGGACCGACCAGGCACAGCACCGGACCACGAATTTTCTTCACGCGCTTTTGCACGGCGAGGTATTCGAGGATGCGCTCCTTGACCTCTTCCAGGCCATAGTGGTCGGCATCCAGAATGTCTTCGGCGCGCGCCAGGTCCAGGCGCACCTTGCTCTGGGCCTTCCACGGCACTTGCACCAGCCAGTCGATGTACGAACGCACCACGGTCGCTTCCGCGGACATTGGCGACATCTGCTTGAGCTTGTTCAGCTCGGCCGTCGCCTTGGCCAGCGCGTCTTTCGGCAGGCCGGCGGCATCGATACGCTTTTTCAGCTCTTCGACTTCGTTGTGACCTTCGTCGCTGTCGCCGAGCTCTTTCTGAATGGCCTTCATTTGCTCATTCAGGTAGTACTCGCGCTGACTGCGCTCCATTTGTTTTTTGACGCGGCCGCGAATGCGTTTCTCGACTTGCAGCAGATCGATCTCGGCATCCAGCAACGCCAGAACGTGCTCGACACGGGCCGACAAATCGATGATTTCGAGGATTTCCTGCTTCTGCTCGATCTTCAGGGCCATGTGCGCGGCCATGGTGTCCACCAGGCGGCCCGGCTCGTCGATGCTGTTGAGCGACGACAGGACTTCAGCCGGGACTTTCTTGCCCAACTGCACATATTGCTCGAACTGCGACAACAGGCTGCGCACGAACACTTCCGACTCGCGCTCTGGCGCGTCGACTTCGTCGATCAGGGAGATTTCGGCACGGCAGTGGCCGTCCACTTCGCTGAAGCGCTCAACGGCGCCCCGCTGCTCACCTTCGACCAGAACCTTGACCGTGCCGTCAGGCAGCTTCAGCAGCTGCAGAACGGTAGCAATTGTACCTACGCGATACAGGGCATCTTCACCGGGATCGTCGTCAGCCGGGTTTCTCTGGGCCAGCAGAAGAATCTGCTTGTCACCCGTCATCGCAGCCTCGAGGGCTTCGATGGATTTCTCGCGCCCCACGAACAGCGGGATAACCATGTGCGGATAAACCACGACATCACGCAATGGCAGGAGAGGCAATTCGATGGTTGTCTTCATGATTTCGCCTCTACGGCGGCCATAAGGCCGTAAACAGATGGAAGTAAGCTTGAAACCAAGATGGGGGCTGCCTTGAAAAAAAACAAGCACAAAGACAGTGTTAAAACCCGCAAAAAGCAAAGGGGCCCGAAGGCCCCTTCTTTATTCGAGCTGCGTGACGCTTAAGCGTCTGGCGCGGCCTTGGCGGTCGGCTCACTGTTTTCATAGATATACAGTGGCTTGGACTTGCCTTCTATCACGCTTTCATCGATCACTACTTTGCTCACCTCGGATTGCGAGGGGATTTCATACATAGTGTCGAGCAATACACCTTCGAGAATCGAACGCAGGCCACGGGCACCGGTTTTACGCTCCAGGGCACGCTTGGCGACCGATTTCAGAGCGTCGGAACGGAACTCCAGATCAACGCCTTCCATCTCGAACAGCTTGGCATACTGCTTGGTCAGGGCATTTTTCGGCTCGGTGAGGATCTGCATCAACGCAGCCTCGTCAAGCTCGTCCAGCGTGGCAAGTACCGGCAGACGACCGACGAATTCCGGGATCAGACCGAACTTGACCAGATCGTCAGGCTCGACTTCACGCAGGGATTCACCGACTTTCTTGCCCTCTTCCTTGCTGCGCACTTCGGCACTGAAACCGATGCCGCCCTTGGTGGAACGGTTTTGAATAACCTTTTCCAGACCGGAAAATGCACCGCCGCAGATGAACAGGATGTTACGGGTGTCGACCTGCAGGAATTCCTGCTGCGGATGCTTGCGACCACCTTGAGGCGGAACCGAAGCGACCGTGCCTTCGATCAACTTGAGCAGGGCCTGCTGCACGCCTTCACCGGAAACGTCCCGGGTGATCGACGGGTTGTCAGACTTGCGCGAAATCTTGTCGATTTCATCGATGTAGACAATGCCCATCTGGGCTTTTTCTACGTCGTAATCGCATTTCTGCAGCAGCTTCTGAATGATGTTCTCGACATCTTCACCCACGTAACCCGCCTCGGTGAGAGTGGTTGCGTCAGCGATGGTGAACGGAACGTTCAGCAAGCGGGCCAGTGTTTCGGCAAGCAGGGTTTTACCCGAGCCTGTCGGGCCGATCAGCAGGATGTTGCTCTTGCCGAGTTCGACGTCGTCATTCTTTTTGTCACGCTGATTCAGGCGTTTGTAGTGGTTGTACACCGCTACGGCCAGAACCTTTTTCGCTCGCTCCTGACCAATCACATACTGATCGAGGATGCCGCTGATTTCTTTAGGCGAAGGCAATTTATGCGCGCTGCTTTCGGCCTGTGCTTCCTGCACCTCCTCGCGGATGATGTCATTGCACAGGTCGACGCACTCGTCGCAGATAAAGACCGAGGGGCCGGCAATCAATTTGCGTACTTCATGCTGGCTTTTGCCACAGAAGGAGCAATAGAGCAGCTTGCCGTTGTCCTCGCCGTTGCGGGTGTCAGTCATTCGTTCGATCCAAATCCGATAGGCTTGCAACACAAGATGAAGGCTATTGCGGGCTTTTTCAAGCCCGCTGGTGTCGGACCCGCCGACCAAGCCTGTTTTGAGCTGCTTATTTTAAACAGGGCGCTGGCTGATCACTTCGTCGATCAAGCCGTACTCACGTGCAGCATCTGCACTCATGAAATTATCGCGGTTGGTATCGCGCTCGATTTCTTCAAGGGTGCGCCCGCTATGCTTGGCCATCAGCGTGTTGAGACGCTCGCGGATAAACAGGATTTCCTTGGCATGGATTTCGATATCCGACGCCTGGCCCTGGAAACCGCCCAGCGGCTGGTGAATCATCACACGCGAGTTCGGCAAGCAGTAACGCTTGCCAGGGGCACCGGCCGTCAGCAGAAACGCGCCCATGCTGCACGCCTGACCGATGCAGGTGGTCGACACGTTGGGTTTGATGAACTGCATGGTGTCGTAGATCGACATGCCCGCCGTCACCGAACCGCCCGGGGAGTTGATATAGAGATGGATGTCCTTGTCCGGGTTTTCCGCTTCAAGGAACAGCAGTTGCGCACAGATCAGGTTGGCCATGTAGTCCTCTACCGGGCCAACCAGAAAGATCACTCGCTCCTTGAGGAGGCGCGAGTAGATGTCGTAGGCGCGCTCGCCACGAGCGGACTGCTCGACAACCATCGGGACCAGGCCGCCTGCGGCCTGGATATCAGAGTTCTGCTGAATATACGAATTACGGAACATGCTCTGCAGTCACTCCCAAATAGTTATGTCTTGAATACGCATAAGCCAGCACGAAGGCTGGCTTATGGTGTTTGCTTCTTACCGCAAAAGTGATCAGTCGGCTTGTGGAGCTTCTACCGGCTTGACCGCTTCTTCGTAAGAGACCGATTTGTCGGTCACGCTAGCTTTCTGCAGAACAGTATCCACAACTTGCTCTTCCAGCACAACCGAACGAACTTCGTTCAGTTGCTGGTCGTTTTTGTAGTACCAGGACACAACTTGCTCAGGCTCCTGGTAGGCCGAAGCCATTTCCTGAATCATCTCGCGAACGCGGGCTTCATCTGGCTTGAGGCCGAATTGCTTGACCACTTCTGCCACGATCAGGCCCAGCACTACGCGACGCTTGGCTTGCTCTTCGAACAGCTCGGCCGGCAGTTGGTCTGGCTTGATGTTGCCGCCGAACTGCTGAACAGCCTGCACGCGCAGACGGTCAACTTCGTTGGACAGCAGAGCCTTTGGCACTTCAATCGGGTTGGTGGCCAGCAGACCGTCCATTACCTGATTCTTGACCTTGGATTTGATCGCCTGACGCAGTTCACGCTCCATGTTCTTGCGAACTTCGGTACGGAAACCTTCCAGACCGGTTTCCTTGATGCCGAATTGAGCGAAGAACTCTTCGGTCAGTTCTGGCAGTTTTGGCTCGGAAACGGAGTTTACAGTCACGGTGAACTCGGCGGTTTTGCCAGCCAGGTCCAGATTCTGATAGTCCTCTGGGAAGGTCAGGTTCAGAACGCGCTCTTCACCAGCTTTAGCACCAACCAGACCGTCTTCGAAGCCAGGGATCATGCGACCGGAACCCAGAACCAGCTGAGTACCCTTGGCGGAACCGCCAGCGAACACTTCACCGTCGACCTTGCCGACGAAATCGATGTTCAGCTGGTCTTCGTTCTGGGCAGCACGATCGGCCACTTCGAAACGGGTGTTCTGCTTGCGCAGGATTTCCAGCATCTTGTCCAGATCGGCATCAGCCACGTCAGCGCTCAGGCGCTCGACGGTGATACCTTCGAAACCGGCAACGGTGAACTCAGGGAACACTTCGAATACAGCTACGTATTCCAGGTCCTTGCCAGCTTCCAGGGACTTTGGCTCGATCGAAGGCTGACCAGCCGGGTTCAGCTTCTGCTCAACCACAGCTTCGTAGAAGGAAGACTGGATCACGTCGCCTACGGCTTCCTGACGAGCATCGGCACCGAAACGGCGCTTGATTTCGCTCATTGGCACCTTGCCTGGACGGAAGCCAGCAATCTTGGCCTTTTGGGCGGTCTGCTGCAGACGCTTGTTGACCTGGCTCTCGATGCGCTCAGCCGGCACGGTGACGCTCATGCGGCGCTCAAGAGCAGTAGTATTTTCAACAGAAACTTGCATGGATATTCCTCGTTGCACAGACGTTAGCCGGCCGTTTCCGACCCCAGAATCAAGGGCATGCATTCTAGTGGGTCAAACTCAAGAAGTCACCCTACTGAAAACGGGTAAAAAAGCAGCAGGCAATTTATAGGTGCGAATGCACGAATGCACCTCGCCCCGATGGCAAATACAGCCAATCACGCCAGGGCTCTGCGCCGACCTTTTCATATATTGAAGAGGTCGCCAGTCATCCCCCTGACAGCCGATCTCGCAAGCAAGGCCGGCGGGCAGGACAGCATCATCGAGAAACATAAATACGACGAAACGCCCTGCCCCTGCGACCCTGAACCTGCGGCCGCTGAAACAAAAAAGGCGCCAGACTTTTCAATCTGGCGCCTTTCGAAATATGGGGTGGACGATGGGGATCGAACCCACGACAACGGGAGTCACAATCCCGTGCTCT
>NZ_JBGLYV010000059.1:0-40110 GCF_047304225.1 Pseudomonas sp. Pseusp3
CTGCTGCCGCCAGCGGTCTTGCTCGGGTCGTAGGCGCAACCGGTCGCGCCGAACAGCGGGTTGTAGCTTTGCGAGCCGAGGCCGAATTCCGGGGTGTTGCTCTTGCCGATGATGATCGCTCCGGCGGCCTTGATCCGCTCGACCATGATGCCGTCGCGCTCGGGGATGAAGTCCTTGTACAGCGGCGAACCCAAGGTAGTGCGGATGCCGCGCGTGAGGGACAGGTCCTTGATCGCGTGGGGCAGGCCGTGCATCCAGCCTTTGTATTCACCACGGGCCAACTCGGCGTCGCGCTGATCGGCCTCGGCCAGCAGGTCCTCCGGCGCTTGCAGGCTCACCAGGGCATTGACCTGCGGATTGAAGCGTTCGATATGGGCAAGATAAGTCTGCATCACTTCCCGGCAGGAAACCTGGCGCAGGCGGATGCGTTCGGCGAGCTCGTGGGCCTGCAACAGGACCAGTTCGCTGATGTTATTAGAGTTCATTGCAAGCGGCCTTTCAGACGGCTGGAAAAACGCCCCGCCATTGCGTCGGGGCGGTAGCGATCAACGCATCAGGTTGGTCCAGAGACGGTCGGCCAGGCGGATCGCGCCTTCGCCGCAGGTCTTGCTGAACACCACCGGAGTGCCTTCGGGGATGTGCAGTTCCGGCGCATCCTTGAGGCCTGCGTCGAGGAACGGTTCCACTCCCTTGATCGGGCTCTGGTGCTTGAGGAAGTTCTGGGTCATTGCCGCGTTTTCAGGCTGGCTGAGGAACGCAATGAACGCCTTGGCGTTCGCCGGATTCTTGCTGCCGGTCGGGATGACCATGTTGTCGACCCAGGCCAGTACGCCTTCTTTCGGGTACAGGTAGTTCAGGCTCGGTTTCATTTCCCGGGCGCGCATCGACGAACCGCCCCAGAAGGTCGACATGTCGATCTCACCGGACGCCAGGTTTTCGCGGATCGAACCCGCCTTGGAACTGTAGGTCTTGACGAACGGTTTCTGCGCCTTGAGCAGGGTCAGAATCTGCTGCATCTGCTTCGGATCTTCACTGCACAGCGGAATGTTCAAGTACAGGCTGGCCATGTCCACCACATCACTGACCGAGTCGAACATGTTGATTCGCCCTTGCAGCTCGGTCGGTGGCTCGTAAAGCACCTTGAGGGTATCGGCAGGGCCCTTGTAGCGCTCGGTGTTGAGCACCACGCTGGTGGTGCCCCAGATGAACGGCACGGAGTAGGCGCCCTCGGGGTCCCAGGTGGGTTTTTTCAGGTTGTCGACGACGCCGGCATAGTAGGGCTCGTTGACCGGGTCGAAACGCTCCAGCAGCTTTTCCTTGATCAGGATCGGAATGAACTGGTGGGATGGGATCGCCACGTCGTAACCCGCACCGCCCTGTTTCAATTTGGCCAACAGAGTTTCGTTGGAGTCGTAGGATTCGACGGTGACTTCAATGCCGGTCTGCTTCTGGAACTTGGCGAGGATCTCCGGCGAAAAGTAACCGCTCCAGCTCACCACATTGAGTTTTTCCGCGGCCTGAACGTTGCCGGCCATGGTCAGCGGCAAGGTCAGGAACAACGACGTGCCGATGCTTTTAATCCACTTGCTCATGCTATTTCCCCACAGTGCGTAGAAGGTTCAGGATTTCTTTTTGCCCAGCAGATAAGAAAGGGTGACGAACAGCACCGAGACGCCCAGGATCAGGGTCGACACGGCGTTGACGTCGGGTGTCACGCCCATGCGCAACAGGCCGAAGATGAAGATTGGCAAGGTGGTGGTGCCGGCCTGGGAGACCATCATCGAGATCACGAAGTTATCCAGCGACACGATGAAGGCCAGCATCAGCCCGGAGAAAATCCCCGGCATCAGCAGCGGCAGGGTCACCTTGCGGAAGGTCCGCCACGGGCCGGCATAGAGGTCGGCCGAGGCCTGTTCCAGGGACAGGTCCATGTCGTTCAGGCGTGCCCGTATCGGCAGAAAGGCGAACGGAATGCAGAACACCGTGTGCGCGATGATCAGGTTGCCGTAGCCCAGGGACAGACCGATGGTGGAGAACAGCGCGAGGGTGGCGACGCCGACCACGATTTCCGGCAATACCAGGGGCAGCATGATTGCGCCCATGGACAATTGCAGGCCTTTGAATTTCGCCCCCCGTGACGTGCCGAGGGCGGCGAGGGTGGCGATGGCCGTGGCGACCATGCTGGCGCAGACCGCGATCAACAGGCTGTTGCCGGCCGCCTGGCGCAGGGCCTGGTTGGCGAACGCAGCGCGATACCAGTCGAGGCTGAACCCGGTCCATACCGTTGCCGACTGATTGGCGTTGAACGAGAACGCCACCAGCACCACGATCGGCGCGTAGAGATACAGGTAGAACAGGAAACTGAATCCGCCGAAGCCCGGGAAATCCTGCACACCCAGCGTGTTGCGTTTGAACAGGCCGATCATCACGCACCTCCTTTGGCGATGCGCTGGCGTTCGGCACGCAGGGCATAGACCGTCAGAACCAACATCACCGCTGCCATCAGCACCAGCGACAGGGCTGCGCCGAAGGGCCAGTTACGGGCATCGCTGAACTGCCGGAAGATCAGGTTGCCGAGCATCATTCGCGTGCCGCCGCCCAGCAGTTCCGGGGCGATCATCGCTCCGAGGCAAGGCACGAAGGTGAGGATGGCGCCGGCAAGAATCCCCGGTTTGGCGATAGGCAACACCACCTTGCGCAAAGTACGCACGCGCCCGGCGTAGAGGTCCTGAGCGGCCTCGAGAAGGCGGATGTCCATTTTTTCCAGGGTGGCGTAGATCGGCAGCACCACGAAGGGCGCGTAGGTGTAGACCAGCCCCAGCAGCACCGCGCCGTCGGTGTAAAGCAGTTGCAGCGGCTGATCGATGACCCCGAGCCCCATCAGGCTGTTGTTGATCACCCCGGTGTTACGCAGCAGCAGGATCCACGCATAGGTGCGGATCAACAGGTTCGCCCAGAACGGTACAGTGATCAGAAAGATCAGCAGGCCTCGGCGATGGGCCGGTTGCATGGCCAGCCACACCGCGACCGGAAAGCCGATCAGCAAGGTGATGACGGTGGTCAGTCCGGCGATGCCGATGGAGCGCAAGGCGATGATCAGGTAGGAGTCGGCGAAGGCCAGGCTGTCATCCAGTTGCCGTTCGAACAGCAGCGAGGTGTAGGCGTCGCTGCTGAACACCTTGTTCACCCCGCCGTAGGGGTTGGCTTCCATCAGCGAGTAACCGATGACGATCAGGATCGGCACGATCAGAAACAGGCCGATGGCAATCAGCGCGGGGCTGACACCGAGAAAACTCTGGAAAGCCCGCCGACGTTCCAGGGTATTGGCAATCGGTAAAGCGTGCATGGCAATTCCTCGTGCTCAATCGTGCAGGACGCTGGCGCTACCCTGGTCAAACAACAGGCCGGCCTGGCTTCCCGGTGCGAAGCGTTTGCTCTGGTCGACGCAGTTGGGGGTGCGCACGGTGAGGCGCGAACCGTTGCTCAGGCTGACCTGGTATTGCAGGTCGGTGCCGAGGTAGATCTGCGCTTCGATCCGGCACGGCAAGGCACCGTCGGTATTGCCTGGCACCAGATGCAAACGCTCGGGGCGCACCGACAACGCGACGTTGGCACCGACCCGCACATTGCTGCACGGCTGCGCAGGCAGCGGGTGACCGGCCGGGCCGGCGAACCAGGCCAGGCCATCTTCGACGCGGGTGACGGTGCCTTCGATGAAGTTGGTTTCACCGATGAAGTCCGCGACAAAACGATTGCGCGGGCGCTCGTAGATGTCTTCCGGGCGGCCGACCTGCTGCACTTCGCCTTCGGACAACACGGCGATGCGGTCGGACATGGTCAGGGCTTCTTCCTGGTCGTGGGTGACGAAGATGAAGGTGATGCCGGTACGCGCCTGGATGGTTTTCAGCTCTTCGCGCATGGCCTGGCGCAGCTTGAGGTCCAGGGCCGAGAGCGGTTCGTCGAGCAGCAACACTTTCGGGTGTGGCGCCAATGCACGAGCGAGGGCGACGCGCTGTTGCTGACCACCGGACAGTTGTGCCGGCTTGCGGTTGGCGAAGCGCTCCATCTGCACCAGGGCAAGCATCTCGCGCACCCGTTCGGCCATCTGCGTTTTGTTCAGGATCTTGCCCATCGGGTGGGACTCAAGACCGAAGGCCAGGTTCTCGGCGATGGTCATGTGCGGGAACAGCGCGTAATGCTGGAACACCGTGTTGACCGGACGCTGGAATGGCGGGCGGTCGGCGATGTTTTCGCCGTAGAGCAGAATCTCGCCTTCGGTAGGGAATTCGAACCCGGCGATCATCCGCAGGAGCGTGGTTTTGCCACAGCCCGAAGGGCCGAGAAGGGTGAAGAATTCGTTGTCGCGAATGTCCAGGTCGATGCTTTTGAGCGCCACCGGGCCAGTCTTTGGATCACCGTAGACTTTGCGCACTGAGCGGATGGACACCGCCAGCGTTTGCAGCGAATGCAGGGCATTCATGCGTTACCTCCGATTCCCCCATCGTCCGCGAGCGCTGTAAACAGCGGAGCCGTCGGACCATGGATATTATTTTTCTGGGCAGGATCGAGATTGCGTTCGAGTGTTGTAACCAGCTGTTCTTTTGTTCTGCTGTGGCTCGATTATCAGCGAGGGGTTGCGGGGGCGAAACTTCAATTTTAACATAGGGGCTGTTAAAAAATTTAACAGCACAAGGCGTCCGAAAACCATGCCTGACCACCGTTTGCCGCCGCTCAACGCGGTGCGTGCCTTTGATGCCGCGGCCCGGTTGGGCAGCTATGTCGAAGCCTCCAAAGCCCTGCACGTGACCCAGCCGGCCATCGGCCGCCATGTGAAGCTGCTGGAGGACTGGCTGGGCATCCAACTGTTCGAGCGCACCTCTCGCGGAGTCAACCTGACGGCGGCAGGGGAGAAGTACCACCGCAAGATCAGCGCCGCCCTGCAACTGATCATCGAAGCCGGAAAAGAGGCGCAGCCCAAACACGCCGAGCGCTGGTTGCGCATCATGGTGGTGCCGGGGTTCGCCAAGCGCTGGCTGATGCCACGCATAGAGACCATGCGCCATCTGCGTCCGGGTTTGAAATTCGCCATCGAACCCAATTCGACCTTCACCGAAGTGGATGGCAAAAGCGCTGACCTGGGCATCGTCTACGGGTTGGACGGCCAATATGCCCACTCCCGCACCAGCCTGATTTGTCCTCGGGTGTTTCCGATCTGTTCCCCCGAATATCTGGCCAGCGTCGGGCCCATCGACAGCCCCGCGGACCTGGTGAAACACAACCTGATCCACGTCGATGACGGTGAGTGGTGGAACCTGTGGTTCGCCGCCAACGACCTCGACATGCACCTCAATTCGGACATGCTCTACGTCAACAACGACCACGCGTTGTCGGTGGCCGAGAGCGGGCAGGGCATTGCGCTGGCCAACGAAGTGCTGGTGCGCGAAGAACTCCACAGCGGCAAGTTGGTGCGGGTGGTGGACGCGCAAGTGAAGCTGGAAAGCTATCGGGTGCTCACGCCGTCCACCGAGCTCTCGGCGGACGTGGTGTGGTTTATCGACTGGCTCAAGACCGAGCTGGAGCAGGACTTCCCGGAGGCGGTGATCCGCGCCTGAGCAGCGCTGCCGGATTCAACTCAAGCGGAAGCGCCCGGTGTTGTCGCTGAGGGCCTTGCTGCCGTGGCTCAAGGTGTCCGCTGCCTGGTTCACCGCGCGCGCACCTTCGAGCAAACGCACCGCCGCTTGATCGACCTGCTGGATATTGCCGCTGACCTCGTCGGCGGTACTGGCCTGCTCCTCCACCGCCGTGGCGATTTGCGCCAGGGTATCGGTGACACTTTGCACCGCGCTGGCGATTTCCCCGAGCCGCTCACCCAGGCCTGTCACTGCCTGTGCATCGGATTGCGCCTGACCACAGGCCGCTTCCATCAGGCTCACGGCTTCGTTCACCGTGTTGCGCAAGCTATCGACGGTACCGGCAATCTGCGCAGTCGAAGATTGCGTACGTTGCGACAGGCTGCGCACTTCATCGGCCACCACCGCAAAGCCGCGACCCTGTTCGCCGGCCCGCGCCGCTTCGATTGCAGCGTTTAGCGCCAACAGGTTGGTCTGCTCGGCGACGCCGCGAATGGTGTCGACCACCAACTGGATCTGCTGCCCCTGCTCGCTGACCCGGCCCAGTGCCGCTGCGGTTTCATTCAGGCGTTGGTTGAGTTGCTGGATGCTCGCGGTGGTGCGCTGGCTGTCACGGCTGCTGTCGGCGGCAATGCGCCGGGTGTGCTGGGCGCTCCCGGACGCCTGTTCGCAACTGTGGGCCACCCCTTGTGAGGTGGCGGCCAGTTGCGTCGCAGCCGCGGCGATCTGGCTGATCTGCAACTGCTGGGCTTCGACTTCGCCCAAGGCGTCGCTGGAGTGATGGTTGAGGGTTTGCACGGCGTGGCTCAATTGCAGGGTTTCGTGATCCACCCCTTGCAGGCTGGTGCGCAGTTGCACCACGGCGACGTTCAACGCGGTGCTGATGGCCGCCAGTTCGTCCCGCCCTTGAACCGCTACTTGCAGGCTCAGATTGCCATCGCGCAAGGCCTCGGCCAGTAGCGTGATACCGCTGGCGCTGCGGCGGATCGAGGCCTGCAAACAGATGAACAGATACAGCGCGGCCAACAGCAGGCAGCCCAGCACTGTGGCCACCACAATGAACTGGCGGATCGCCGAGCCGTGGTAGTAATCAAGGCGTTGATCCAGCGACACCAGCGACTGCTGACGCAACGAGGCGAGATCAGAGAGCAGGGCATCGAGACTGCGTTCGAAGTCCTCCGGCTTGAGGTTGATGCTGCCGCCGAACACGCCGTCATCCAGCACCTTCAGGCCGGCGTCCAGGTGCTTGAGGCTGTCATGGTATTGCCCGGCCCAGGTTTGCAGGGCGCCGGGCAGGCGCGCTTCGAGCAGGCCTGCGGTTTTCACCAGCTGCTCGCGCGCATCGCCGATGCGGCTGCGCAAGTCGCGCAGTTGCAAGCGGCTTTGCAGAGTGAACTGCCCGGACACTACCGACGCCTGGCCCACCGCCGCCAGGCGACCGACTCGCTCGATCAGGTCTGGCGCATGTTGGGTGGAGATCTGCGTCAGCAAGTAGGTTTCCAGCCACGGTGCCAGCGTCAGGCGATTGTCCATGGCGATCTGCTCGCGCAAGGCTTGCAGGGCGCTCAAGGCGTTGGTGAAGCGATCGTAGCCATCCGGCCACCAGCCGACATTGCTCAGGCTTTTTGAGTCGAGGCCATCGAGGGCGGTTTGCAGGGCCTGATAACGCGATAGCGTTTCACTCTCGGCAGCTTCTTTTTGCAGGGCATTGCCCAATTCGGCAGTGGCCTGGCTGACGGCGGGTTGAGCTGCATCGAACGCAGCCATCGCCGCGAGGGTGGCCGGCGTTGGCTGACGATTGGTTTCCGTGGCGCGCCACCGGGCGGCGCGATCACGCTGGGCGGCGAGCAGGTCATCCAGCGCATCAAGGGCGAGCAGTTGCCGCACCCCGGCGCGTTCGCCGGAAATCAGGCTGAGTTTGTCGCGATAGTCCTGGCCGATCATCCACAGGCTGCCGGCGAGCGGCAGGATAAACAGCAGAAACAACAGCTGGAATTTGCGTGCAAAGCCGAAACGCCCCAGCAACCCGATCCCCGGTGATAAAAAAGCCTGCATGCCCCATGACTCCTCTGGACACCACGCACCATAGGCGTGCGTCGGAGGTTGTTGCACCGCCGACTCGTGCCCTCTAAAAAGGCCTCGAAAGTTCACCCTTGTCCGCTCTGTAGGCTGACTCTGTGGCGAAACTTCCCATTGTCGGCCCCCTTTGTAAGGAAGCCGCGTTCAAGCAGACAAGTAAGGCAAGATTCAGACCATGGCTATGCGCCATCAACAATGTGGCGATGAAAATCGAAGTCGTTAGCAGGCTAAGGGGATGGCGTTGCTGCACTGAAAAATGGCACATTGGCGCACCTGCCCGTTTGCACCCACCTGTTGTACGGAAAACCCCATGGCTATCAGCAATGCCCAGACCGGTTCAGTGCCGGCGTCCGCTACGCCCCAAAGCAGCCCCCTGGTGATGCGCATCATCGGCGCGGTGGCACTGGCGCATTTGATCAACGACCTGATCCAGTCAGTACTGCCGTCGATCTATCCGATGCTCAAGGCCAACTATGGCCTGACCTTCACCCAGGTCGGCCTGATCACCCTGACGTTCCAGTTGACGGCCTCGCTGTTGCAGCCGTGGGTCGGTTACTACACCGACCGCCATCCCAAGCCGTGGCTACTGCCGGCGGGTACGGTCTGTACCTTGATCGGGATTCTGATGATGTCGGTGGTCGGCAGCTTCCCGTTGATTCTGCTGGCGGCGGGGTTGATCGGCATCGGTTCTTCGACCTTCCATCCCGAAGCGTCCCGCGTGGCGCGCCTGGCTTCAGGCGGGCGCTTCGGGCTGGCGCAATCGACCTTCCAGGTCGGGGGGAACGCAGGCTCGGCGTTCGGCCCGTTACTGGCGGCGGCAATCATCATTCCCTTCGGTCAAGGGCACGTGGCGTGGTTCGGCCTGTTCGCGGTATTTGCGCTGTTCGTGCTCTACCGGATCAGCTGCTGGTACGCCAACCACTTGAGCCTGTTCAAGCTCAAGCAGGGTCAGGCGGCGACTCACGGCCTTTCCAGGGGGCGAGTGATCAGCGCGCTGGTCGTGCTCGGGTTGCTGGTGTTCTCCAAGTATTTCTACATGTCCAGCCTCACCAGCTACTTCACCTTCTACCTGATCGAGAAATTCGACCTGTCGGTCGCCAGTTCACAGTTGCACCTGTTCCTGTTTCTGGGCGCGGTAGCGGCGGGGACATTCTTTGGCGGGCCGATCGGCGACAAGATCGGGCGTAAGGCGGTGATCTGGTTTTCGATCCTCGGCGTTGCACCGTTCACCTTGCTGCTGCCGCATGTCGACCTGTTCTGGACCAGCATTCTCAGCGTGGTCATCGGCTTCATTCTCGCCTCGGCGTTCTCGGCCATCGTGGTGTACGCCCAGGAATTGGTGCCGGGCAATGTCGGGATGATCGCCGGGGTGTTCTTCGGCCTGATGTTCGGCTTCGGCGGGATTGGCGCGGCATTGCTGGGCCATCTGGCGGACATTCACGGCATCGAGTACGTGTACTACCTGTGTTCGTTCCTGCCGTTGTTTGGGGTGTTGGCGATCCTCCTGCCGCGAACCAAAAAGGCCTGATCCAACACAATTCCCCTGTTGGATCGGGCTTGCTCGCGAAGAGGGAGTGTCAGTCGGTATAACTCTAACTGACACACCGCCTTCGCGAGCAAGCCCGCTCCCACAATGGTTCGGTGGTGTTGCCGGCAATATTCCAGGCACAAAAAAAGCCGCGTATAAAACGCGGCTTTTTCTTGGGCGGTGCGTTTACACGTTGAAGCGGAAGTGCATCACGTCGCCGTCTTTAACGATGTAATCCTTGCCTTCCAGACGCCATTTACCGGCTTCCTTGGTACCGGCTTCGCCCTTGTACTGGATGAAGTCGTTGTAGGCGATCACTTCGGCGCGGATGAAGCCTTTTTCGAAGTCGGTGTGGATCACGCCAGCAGCTTGCGGTGCGGTGGCACCGACGCGGACGGTCCAGGCGCGGACTTCTTCGACACCAGCGGTGAAGTAGGTCTGCAGGTGCAGCATTTCGTAGCCGGCGCGGATCACGCGGTTCAGGCCAGGCTCTTCGAGGCCCAGGGCTTCGAGGAACATGTCTTTTTCTTCGCCGTCATCGAGCTCGGCGATTTCCGCTTCGATCTTGTTGCACACCGGAACAACCACGGCGCCTTCTTCTTCGGCGATGGCCTTGACCACGTCCAGGTGCGGGTTGTTTTCGAAACCGTCTTCAGCGACGTTGGCGATGTACATGACCGGTTTGGTGGTCAGCAGGTGGAAGCCCTTGATCACCGCTTTCTCGTCGGTGCCCATGTTCTTCATCAGGCTGCGCGCCGGCTTGCCTTCGGTGAAGTGAGCGATCAGTTGCTCCAGCAGGCCTTTCTGGACCACTGCGTCCTTGTCACCGCCCTTGGCGTTGCGCGCGACTTTCTGCAGTTGTTTCTCGCAGCTGTCGAGGTCGGCGAAAATCAGTTCCAGGTCGATGATTTCGATATCGCGTTTCGGGTCGACGCTGTTGGAGACGTGAATCACGTTCTCGTCTTCGAAGCAGCGGACCACGTGGGCGATGGCATCGGTTTCACGGATGTTGGCCAGGAACTTGTTGCCCAGGCCTTCACCTTTCGACGCGCCGGCAACCAGGCCCGCGATGTCGACGAATTCCATGGTGGTCGGCAGGATGCGCTTTGGATTGACGATGGCCGCCAGAGCGTCCAGACGCGGATCCGGCATCGGCACGATACCGCTGTTCGGCTCGATGGTGCAGAAGGGGAAGTTCTCGGCCGCGATCCCGGATTTGGTCAGGGCGTTGAACAGGGTGGACTTGCCGACGTTAGGCAGGCCGACGATGCCGCAATTGAATCCCATGGTGTTTCCCCTCGGATAAGAGTCAGGCCTTCTGGCTGTGCAGGTTTTTCATCGCGCGGTTCCATTCCCCGGCGAGGATATCCGGCAGCACGCCGAGGGCAAAGTCGATGCTGGCATCGAGTTTTTCCTGTTCGGCGCGTGGCGCACGACCCAGGACGAAATTTGAAACCATGCTGGCGACGCCCGGGTGACCGATGCCAAGCCGCAGGCGGTGGAAAGTGTTCTGATTGCCCAGTTGCGCAATGATGTCGCGCAACCCGTTATGACCGCCATGGCCGCCGCCCACTTTGAGTTTGGCGACGCCCGGAGGCAGATCGAGTTCGTCGTGTGCCACGAGGATTTCTTCAGGCTTGATGCGGAAGAAACCTGCAAGGGCCGCCACGGCCTGGCCGCTGCGGTTCATGTACGTGGTGGGAATCAGCAGACGAACATCCTGACCCTGATGCGAATAGCGCCCGGTCAGGCCGAAATATTTGCGGTCCGCCACAAGGTTCACGCCTTGTGCGTTCGCGATGCGCTCAACAAAAAGGGCCCCTGCGTTATGCCGGGTCTGTTCGTATTCAGCACCTGGATTTCCCAGGCCAACGATCAGTTTGATGGCAGTCACGATAGGGGCCCTTCATTGGAGTGGTGGATAACATCGCCGCAATCAGGAAGTGCGGCGAAAGTGGACGAAAATTGCTCATTTACCATGATGTAAACTCCGCGTTCTCGCCCGCTTTCTCGCTACGCTCTAGTCCGCGATGTTTCCGGTCACTCCGGCGTACAGAGTAAAATTACTCTGCAGCGCCTTCTGCAGCTTCTGGAGCAACACGTGGAGCGTGGACGTTGGCAACAGCCTTGTCATCGCCGTGTGCCAGAGCAACGAACTCAACGCCTTTAGGAGCTTTGAGGTCGGACAGGTGAATGATCGAACCGATTTCAGCGTTAGCCAGGTCGACTTCGATGAACTCAGGCAGATCTTTCGGCAGGCAGGAAACTTCGATCTCGCCAACAACGTGGGAGATTTCGCCGCCTTTCTTGGTCGGTGCTTCTTCGTTGATGAAGTGCACTGGAACGATAGCGGTCAGTTTCTGGCCAGCTACAACGCGTACGAAGTCAGCGTGCATCACGTGGCCTTTGGCCGGGTGACGTTGCAGGGCTTTGATCACGACGTTCTGCTTGGTGCCACCAACGTTCAGCTCGATGATGTGGCTGTAAGCCGCTTCGTTTTCGAGCAGTTTGGCAACTTCTTTGGCCAGCATGCTGATGGATTCAGGGGCTTTGTCGCCACCGTAAACTACAGCTGGAACCAGGCTTGCGAGACGACGCAGGCGGCGGCTCGCACCTTTCCCCAGGTCGGAACGCACTTCAGCATTCAGAGTAAAATCGTTCATGTTGTATCTCCAAAATAACCACACTCGCCCCAGCGTTTGCGACCAGCGCTAAAGGCGATATGGGCAAAAAAGCCCCGCCCCGACAGGAATGCCGGGGCGGGGCGCTTTTCGTCAACGAGACATTTCGAGAAGGGCAGGGCCCTTAGCGGAACATCGCGCTGATCGATTCTTCATTGCTGATGCGGCGGACCGCCTCGGCAACTACCGGTGCGATATCCAGTTGGCGGATACGCGCACAGGCTTGTGCTGCAGCGGACAGAGGAATGGTGTTAGTCACCACCAACTCGTCCAGCACGGAATTTTCAATGTTTTCGATCGCCCGACCCGAAAGCACCGGGTGCGTGCAGTAGGCGAAAACCTTGGCTGCGCCATGCTCTTTCAGGGCCTTGGCCGCGTGGCACAGGGTGCCGGCGGTATCGACCATGTCATCGACCAGAATACAGGTACGCCCTTCGACATCACCGATGATATGCATCACTTCAGAGTGATTGGCTTTCTCACGGCGTTTGTCGATGATCCCGAGATCCACGCCCAGGGATTTGGCAACGGCACGTGCACGCACGACGCCACCAATATCCGGGGACACGATCATCAGGTTTTCGAAGCGCTGATCTTCGATGTCATCCACCAGAACCGGGGAGCCGTAGATGTTATCTACCGGAATATCGAAGAAACCCTGGATTTGGTCAGCATGCAGATCAACCGTGAGAACACGGTCGATGCCGACTACGGTAAGCATGTCAGCCACGACTTTCGCGCTGATAGCCACACGTGCGGAACGCGGACGGCGATCCTGACGGGCATAACCAAAGTAAGGAATAACAGCAGTGATACGAGTAGCCGAGGAGCGGCGGAAGGCATCAGCCATCACTACCAGTTCCATCAGGTTATCGTTGGTCGGAGCGCAAGTCGGCTGAATAATGAAGACGTCTTTACCGCGGACGTTTTCATTGATCTCGGCTGTAATTTCGCCGTCGGAGAATTTACCGACAGAGATGTCACCGAGAGGGATATGCAGCTGACGTACGACACGCCGAGCCAGATCGGGGTTAGCGTTCCCCGTAAAGACCATCATCTTGGACACGCGCAGTACCTGAAGGCTGAGGGTAACCTGGATGAGTATAGGAAAATGGCAGGGGCGGCTGGATTCGAACCAACGCATGGCAGGATCAAAACCTGCTGCCTTACCGCTTGGCGACGCCCCTGTATCTGTTGCAACGATTACCCTGTAATCGGTTCCTTTAGAGCAGACTCTGTAGCTTGCGATGCAACATCGAAACGTTGCTTCCTTTTGCTACAAACCCTGTAAGGGTCTCTGTAAGAAGGGCCGAGACTTTATCAGCTTCAGCTTTGCTTGGGAAGCCCCCAAACACACAACTTCCAGTTCCGGTGAGTTTTGCTTCGGTAAATTTACCTAACAAATTCAAAGCGTTACGTACCTCTGGATAACGCCTTGTTACCACCGGCAAGCAGTCATTTCGACTGTTTCCCTTGGGAACGGGGCGCACTTTAATGGGAGGAGTGTTACGTGTCAACAACGGATCTGAAAAAATTTCTGCCGTACTTACAGAGACTTGCGGCACGAGCACGAGATACCACGGTTCCTCCGGGTCGACAGGGGTCAGTTTTTCCCCCACACCCTCGGCGAAAGCCGCGTGGCCACGTACGAAAACCGGGACGTCGGCGCCCAGCGTCAATCCCAGGCCAGCCAGGCGATCTTCATCCCAACCCAATTGCCACAGGTGATTGAGACCGAGCAGAGTCGTTGCAGCATTCGAACTGCCGCCGCCAATGCCGCCGCCCATGGGCAGGATTTTTTCGATCCAGATGTCGACACCCAGTGTGCACCCGGACTGTTCCTGGAGTTTTTTCGCGGCCTTGACGATCAGGTTGCTGTCGTGGGGGACGCCTGCGAATTCGGTGTGCAGTTGAATGACGCCGTCATCGCGCAGGGCATAAGTGATTTCGTCGCCGTAATCGAGAAACTGAAACATCGTTTGCAGTTCGTGGTAGCCGTCTTCGCGGCGACCGAGAATGTGCAGCATCAGGTTGAGTTTGGCCGGAGACGGCAAAGTCAGGCGATTGGCTGGCATGTCACGACCCCAGTTTGCGCGGTTGCCAGGCCTTGATCACCAGTGTGACGTCAAGGTCGGTGCCATGCAGCTTGATTCGCTCGGGCAGCCAGTAGCCGTTTTGCTGGGTGTAGTCGGTGTATTCGACCTGCCAGCCATCCTGTTCGAGGTTGGCCAGGCGACTGTCGGCATCCAGTGTCACGTGGCTTTTGCTGTCCGGAGCCGGAAGCCCGCGGACCCACCACGCCAGGTTGGACACCGGCAACTTCCAGCCCAGTTGCTCTTCGAGCAGCACTTCAGGGTTCGGTGCGTCGTAACGCCCCTGGTTGGCGACTTCCAGCGAAACCTTGCCCGGCCGTCCGGTCAGGCGTGCCGCGCCACGACCCAGCGGGCCGGAGAGGCGAATGTCGTAGTAATCCTGGCGTTGCAGCCAGAACAGCGTGCCGCTGCCCGAGTCTTTCGGGGCGCGGATGCCGATCTTGCCGTCGATCTGCCAGCCATCGAGGCTGGTCAGTTGCTGTTTGTGCTCACGCCATTGGGCTGGATTGCCGTGTCCCTCGACCGATTCGCGGGGACCCAGTCCGGCGCAACCGGCGAGCAGGGCGATAAAACTGAAAACGATGAAATGGCGCAAAAACATAATCTTAAAGAGTCTCTGATCCGGTCAGGCGTTTGATGGTGCCGCGCAGGGTAGGGCTGTCAGGCTGTTCCTTGAGGAACTTGCCCCAGACCTGTCTGGCTTCGCGCTGTTTGCCATTGGCCCACAGGACCTCGCCCAGGTGAGCGGCGACTTCCTGATCGGGGAAGCGATCCAGGGCTTGGCGCAGCAGGCGCTCGGCTTCGTCGAGGTTGCCCATGCGGTAATTCACCCAGCCAAGGCTGTCGAGTACCGCCGGGTCTTCCGGACTGATCTGGTGCGCCTGTTCGATCAGGGCCTTGGCTTCGGCGTAGCGCGTTGTGCGGTCGGACAGGGTGTAGCCGAGGGCGTTCAACGCCATGGCATTGTCCGGGTCGCGCTTGATGATCGTGCGCAGGTCTTTTTCCATCTGCGCCAGGTCATTGCGTTTTTCCGCCTGCATGGCGCGGGTGTAGAGCAGGTTCAAGTCGTCCGGGTATTTCTGCAAGGCCTGTTGCAGAACATTCCAGGCCTTGTCGCCCTGATTGTTGGCGGACAGGGTTTCGACTTCGATCAGGTACAACTGGATGGCGTAATCCGGCTGTTCATCGCGCTCTGCCGCCAGCTTGCGTTGCGCTTCGGCGGTCTTGCCGTTGTTGATCAGGATGTCGGCCTGACGCAATTGCGCCGGCAGGAAGTCGTTGCCCGGGCCAACCTTGGCATATTCGATCAGTGCGCCTTGCGGGTCGTTTTGTTCTTCGGCGATGCGGCCGAGGTTCAGGTGCGCCGAGTCGACATGGCTTTCCCGGGCGATCAGGTCTTCAAGATGACCCTTGGCCTCCTTCCAGTCCTTGGCTTCCAGGCAGACCAGCGCCAGGGAGTAACGCAGTTCGTCGTCTTCCGGGTATTGCTGGACCAGGCTCGAGAACTCGGCCTTGGCGTCGTTCATGCGGTCCTGTTCAACCAGCATGCGTGCGTAAGTCAGGCGCAGGCGCTTGTCGTCCGGGTATTTCTTGATGCTTTTCTGCAGCAGCGGCAGGGCTTCGTCACCGCGATTGAGGGTTTGCAGCAGGCGTGCGCGCAGCAGGATCGGAGCGATTTCGCCGTCATCCGGTGGATTGTTTTCCAGCAGCGTCAGCGCGCCTTTGGCGTCGCCATCCTGTTGCATCAGCAGCGCCTTGCCGAAAATCAGCTGGCTGTTGTTCGGGTGACGCTGCAACAAACGGTCGAAGCTTTTCATCAAGCCGTTGCGGGTGTCCTGGTCGGTGTCGGCCGCGGACAGCGCGAGGAAGTCGAAATGGGTGTCGCCCTTGCCTTGCAGGACTTTCTCCATATAGGCCATGGAGTCGTCATAACGCCCGGCGCGCGCCAGTTGCACGGCGGCTGCGCGTTGCGCTTCGAGGTCGCTGGGGGCGTTCCTGGCCCAGATCAGCGCGGTATCCAGGGCTGCCTGATCGGCGCCCAGGTATTCGGCGATACGGAATGCCCGCTCGGAGATGCCCGGATCCTGGGTGTTGATGGCCTGGGTCACATAATTGTCCAGCGCAATGTCGAAACGATTGCGTTGGCCAGCCAGTTCGGCGCTCAACAGGCTGAAGATGGTTTCCTCGCTGAACGAGCTGTAGACCTTGGGCTTTTCAGGGGCCGGGGTGCTGTCTTCAACCGGCGGCGTACCGTCCGACGAAACGGGTGCCAAGGCCTGGCAGCCGCTGAGGAAGACAAAAGCGAGGAGCAACGCGGAAGATCTATTCATATAGGAAGAGGACGACTAACCTGCGGTCAGATCATCATGACACAAGCTTTCGGCCAAACATAACCGAGCCGCCAATTTACCCGTGTACACCGGGTCCTTGTGTAGGAGCTGGCTTGCCAGCGATGGTCGTTAACGATGACGCGTTTTAACCGCAAAGACGCGGCGCCTGTCGGTCCATCGCTGGCAAGCCAGCTCCTACAAAGGGATGCGAAACAAGAACCGCTCTCAGTATGCGACGACGCCTACCGGGCCAATAGATATCGAGTAGTTGTTCTGACTCCGTCGAAGTAGGACAATTACCGGCTTCACGTCACAATCAGCGACTTTGAATGGCCTTCCTTGCACTCGGTATTAACCACAAGACTGCTTCAGTAGACGTCCGCGAGCGCGTGGCTTTTACCCCTGAGCAACTGGTTGAGGCCTTGCAGCAGCTCTGCCGACTCACCGACAGCCGCGAAGCTGCGATCCTCTCCACCTGCAATCGCAGTGAACTCTATATAGAACAGGATCACCTGTCGGCGGACGTCGTGCTGCACTGGCTGGCCGAATATCATCATTTGAGCTTCGACGAGCTGCGCGCAAGCGCCTATGTGCATGAAGATGATGCGGCAGTTCGTCACATGATGCGGGTGGCTTCCGGGCTCGACTCGCTGGTGTTGGGCGAACCGCAGATTCTCGGCCAGATGAAGTCAGCCTATGCCGTGGCCCGCGAGGCCGGCACTATCGGGCCATTGCTCGGGCGGCTGTTCCAGGCCACGTTCAACGCGGCCAAGCAGGTGCGCACCGACACGGCCATCGGCGAGAACCCGGTATCGGTGGCGTTTGCCGCGGTGAGCCTGGCGAAACAGATTTTCAGCGACTTGCAGCGCAGCCAGGCCTTGTTGATCGGCGCCGGCGAGACCATCACCCTGGTCGCCCGCCATCTGCATGACCTGGGTGTAAAGCGCATCGTGGTCGCCAACCGTACCCTGGAGCGCGCCAGCATTCTGGCCGAACAGTTCGGCGCCCATGCCGTGTTGCTGTCGGATATTCCGGCGGAGCTGGTGCGCAGCGATATCGTCATCAGTTCCACCGCCAGCCAGTTACCGATTCTGGGCAAGGGTGCAGTGGAAAGCGCCTTGAAACTGCGCAAGCACAAACCGATCTTCATGGTGGATATCGCCGTTCCGCGTGACATCGAGCCAGAAGTCGGCGAGTTGGACGATGTTTACCTCTATAGCGTCGACGATCTCCACGAAGTGGTCGCCGAGAACCTCAAGAGCCGCCAGGGCGCAGCCCAGGCTGCCGAAGAGATGGTCTCGGTCGGCGCCGAAGACTTCATGGTCCGCCTGCGTGAATTGGCGGCGGTGGATGTACTCAAGGCCTATCGTCAACAGAGCGAACGCCTGCGCGACGAAGAATTGCAAAAGGCCCAGCGCCTGCTGGCCAACGGCACCAGTGCCGAAGAGGTGCTGGTGCAACTGGCTCGTGGGCTGACCAACAAACTGTTGCACGCACCGAGCGTGCAGTTGAAAAAGCTCTCTGCCGAAGGTCGCCTGGATGCGCTGGCGATGGCCCAGGAACTCTTTGCCCTCGGTGAGGGCTCATCGGATAGCTTTTCGGATAAAAAACCGCAATGAAAGCGTCACTGCTCAATAAGCTGGATATTCTCCAGGATCGTTTCGAGGAATTGACCGCCCTGCTGGGCGACGGCGAGGTCATTTCCGATCAGAACAAGTTCCGCACCTATTCCAAGGAGTACGCGGAAGTTGAACCGGTCGTGAACGCCTATAAACAGCTGCTGAAAGTGCAGGCCGACCTCGAAGGCGCCCAGGCTCTGCTCAAGGACAGCGACCCGGACATGCGTGAAATGGCCGTGGAAGAAGTCCGCGAGGCCAAGGAACGCCTGGTCTCGCTCGAGGCCGACCTGCAGCGCATGCTGCTGCCCAAGGACCCGAACGACGGGCGCAACGTGTTCCTCGAAATCCGTGCCGGCACCGGCGGCGACGAGGCGGCGATTTTCTCCGGCGACCTGTTCCGCATGTATTCGCGCTACGCCGAGCGTCGTGGCTGGCGGGTGGAAATCCTCTCGGAAAACGAGGGTGAGCACGGCGGCTATAAAGAGGTGATTGCCCGGGTCGAAGGCGATAACGTCTACGGCAAGCTGAAATTTGAATCCGGTGCCCACCGCGTGCAGCGGGTGCCGGCGACCGAATCCCAGGGCCGCATCCACACGTCGGCCTGCACCGTGGCGGTATTGCCCGAGCCGGACGAGCAGGAAGCCATCGAGATCAACCCGGCCGACCTGCGCATCGATACCTATCGCTCCTCCGGCGCCGGTGGCCAGCACGTCAACAAGACCGACTCGGCTATTCGTATCACGCACTTGCCGTCCGGCATCGTGGTCGAGTGCCAGGAAGAACGTTCACAGCACAAGAACCGTGCCCGGGCGATGTCCTGGTTGTCGGCCAAGCTGAACGATCAGCAGACCTCGGCCGCGGCCAACGCCATCGCCAGCGAGCGCAAGTTGCTGGTCGGTTCCGGTGATCGCTCCGAGCGCATCCGCACCTACAATTTTGCCCAGGGCCGGGTCACCGACCACCGGGTCAACCTGACCCTGTATTCCCTCGACGAGATCCTTGCCGGCGGCGTCGAGGCGGTGATCGAGCCATTGCTGGCCGAGTACCAGGCCGATCAACTGGCAGCGATAGGTGAGTAAATGACGATCATTGCCAGTTTGTTGCGCGCCGCCGATTTACCCGACTCGCCGACGGCGCGTCTGGATGCCGAATTGCTGCTGGCGGCGGCGTTGGGCAAGTCCCGCAGTTTCCTGCATACCTGGCCGGAACGCATCGTGCCGAGCGAAGCGGCGCTGACGTTCGCCGAGTATTTGCAGCGCCGCCGCAGCGGCGAGCCGGTGGCCTATATCCTCGGCCAGCAAGGTTTCTGGAAGCTGGATCTGGAAGTGGCACCGCACACGCTGATCCCGCGCCCGGACACCGAACTGCTGGTGGAGGCTGCGCTGGAGTTGCTGCCGGCCACGCCGGCCAAGGTCCTCGACCTGGGCACCGGCAGTGGCGCGATTGCCCTGGCGCTGGCGAGCGAGCGTCCGGCCTGGAGCGTCACTGCCGTGGATCGCGTGCTGGAAGCCGTGGCCCTGGCCGAGCGCAATCGCCAGCGCCTGCATCTGAATAACGCCAAGGTGCTGAGCAGCCATTGGTTCAGCGCCCTGGAAGGTCAGCGTTTTCAACTGATCATCAGCAACCCGCCCTACATTGCAGCGGCCGATCCGCATCTGGTCGAGGGCGATGTGCGCTTTGAACCGGCCAGCGCACTGGTGGCCGGTGTCGACGGGCTCGACGATCTGCGTCTGATCGTCGCCCAGGCACCGGACCATCTCGACGCTGGCGGTTGGCTGATGCTCGAGCATGGTTATGATCAGGCCGAGGCGGTCCGCGATTTGCTGCTGACCCGCGGTTTCGAGGAAGTTCACAGCCGCACCGATCTGGGCGGTCACCAACGCATCAGTCTGGGGCGCCTGCCGTGCTGAATGATCAGGAGTTGCTGCGTTACAGTCGGCAGATTCTGCTGCAACACATCGATATCGACGGCCAGTTGCGCCTCAAGGACAGCCGCGTATTGATCGTCGGCCTCGGTGGCCTCGGCTCGCCGGTGGCGCTGTATCTCGCCGCCGCAGGGGTCGGCGAGTTGCATCTGGCGGACTTCGATACGGTCGACATGACTAACCTGCAGCGCCAGATCATTCACGACACCGACAGCATCGGCATGGGCAAAGTCGATTCGGCGATCAAACGCCTGACGGCGATCAATCCCGAGATACGGTTGATCGCTCATCGTGCGGCGCTGGATGAAGATTCCCTGGCCGCTACTGTCGCCGCCGTGGATCTGGTGCTCGATTGCTCGGACAATTTCGCCACCCGTGAAGCGGTCAACGGCGCTTGTGTGGCCGCCGGCAAACCGCTGGTCAGCGGCGCGGCGATTCGCCTCGAAGGGCAATTGTCGGTGTTCGATCCGCGTCGGCCAGAGAGCCCGTGCTACCACTGTTTATACGGGCACGGCAGCGAAGCCGAACTGACATGCAGCGAAGCCGGGGTGGTCGGGCCGCTGGTGGGGCTGGTCGGCAGTCTGCAAGCGCTTGAAGCGCTGAAGTTGCTGGCCGGATTCGGCGAACCGCTGGTGGGGCGCCTGCTGTTGATCGATGCCTTGGGTACGCGCTTTCGCGAATTGCGGGTCAAGCGTGATCCGGGCTGCAGCGTTTGTGGATCGAAACATGCGTGAGGCGCCAATCGGCGTGTTCGATTCTGGTGTCGGTGGGCTCTCGGTGCTCGCCGAGATCCAGCGCTTGTTGCCCAACGAGACGCTGATGTACGTCGCCGATTGCGGGAATGTTCCCTATGGCGAGAAAACCCCGGAATTCATCCGGCAGCGTTGCAGTGTGATGGCCGATTTTTTTCAGCAGCAGGGCGCCAAGGCTTTGGTGCTGGCCTGCAACACGGCGACGGTGTCCGGCGTCGCCGACTTGCGCCGAGACTATCCCGAATGGCCCATCGTCGGCATGGAGCCAGCAGTCAAGCCGGCCGCCGCCGCAACCCGCTCCGGTGTGGTGGGGGTGCTGGCTACCACCGGCACCTTGCAGAGCGCCAAATTCGCTGCATTGCTCGACCGTTTCGCCGCGGACGTGAAAGTCATTACCCAGCCGTGCCCCGGGCTGGTGGAGCTGATTGAAAACGGCGATCTGCATAGCCCCGAGCTTCGCCAGCTGTTGGCCAGGTATGTCCAGCCGCTGCTGGCCGCCGGCGCGGACACGCTGATTCTCGGCTGCACCCATTACCCCTTTCTCAAGCAGATGCTCCGGCAGATGATCCCCGAGGACATCAGCCTGATCGACACCGGTGCCGCCGTCGCACGGCAACTCCAGCGGCTTTTGGCCGAAGGCGAACTGCTCGCCGAAGGGCCTGCCCGTGAGGCGCAGTTCTGGACCAGCGCCGATCCGCAGCATTTCAGAAATATATTGCCGAAACTGTGGAATAGCTGTGGCGTTGTGCGAAGCTTCAACAGGTAAAAGATTGACCGGGGGAATACGAAAAATCGGGTGAGCTTCTGATTGATCGCTGACTTCTACAGCGTTGCAGGGCTGGGCAACAAAAAAATCATACGAAATCGTTCGGAAAAGGAAGTTTCTCGTGAAGCGACTATTCTGTTTGGCCGCGATTGCGGCCGCATTAATGGGGCACACCTTTACTGCGCAGGCGGCAGGTGTGGAGTTCGCGGTTGGTCAGACCAGCGATTCGACCATGACGTATCGACTGGGCATGCAATTCGATTGGGACCAGAGCTGGTGGCAGAGTGACGTCGGTCGCATGACCGGCTACTGGAGCGGTGCCTACACCTATTGGGAAGGCGACAAGACCTCAAGCAACAACAGCCTGTCGTTCTCTCCGGTGTTCGTTTACGAGTTTGCCGGCCAGAACGTCAAACCGTTCGTTGAAGCTGGCATTGGCGTGGCGGTGTTCTCCCATACCCGACTCGAAGACAACAACATCGGCGGTGCTTTCCAGTTTGAAGACCGGCTCGGTTTTGGCCTGCGCTTCAACGGTGGCCATGAAGTCGGGATCCGCGCAACGCACTATTCCAACGCCGGGCTCGCCAGTTCCAACGACGGTGTAGAAAGCTACTCGCTGCATTACACGTTGCCGTTGTAAGACACGACGCTGTACTAAATGTGGGAGCGGGCTTGCTCGCGAAAGCAGTGGATCAGTCGACACTGTAATTGACTGATCTGACGCTTTCGTCGGATCGCCGCCCGGAGACAAGCCCGCTCCCACATTTGTATTTGGGTGACTTCAAACTAGCGATACGCCGTCGAAATCCCCTGGCGTTCGTCGATGCACTCCGGTGCACCCATCTCGAACTCCCGGCAGATCAGCGGGCGTTTTTCGTAGATGGTGCACATCATCGAGTTGCGATCCAGTGCGGCACACCAGCCGTCGTCCAGACGCAGCATGACTTCCCCGCCCCAATCATCGGTATCGATGAACCGTTCAGGCACACCCGTATCGGTGATCAGCATGACTTCGAGCTGGCAGCAGCAGGCTGCGCAGGTCGAACACGTGACCGCGGGTTCCGCGATTTGCGTATGGGGGATGGTATTCATGGCGCGCAGTGTAAGGCAGTCACCGGGTGCTGTGTGAAAGGTCGGACGGACGCAGGTCCGCCCCCGAAACTCCCCTTCCGATGATGGCGATTTTCACGGTTGATCCTTGAACGGCGGCTGGCTGCGCACCATGCGTTTACCTATCTCCAGTTTCACATGGTCCGGCAGTCTGGAGAGCGGCCACAGGGTAGCCATGAACGCTGCCGGGAAAGCGATTTCCAGCGGGCGGTCCTTGAGCTTTTCGAAGATGTACCGTGCGGCTTTCGCCAGCGGCCAGCTCAAGGGCATGGAGAAGTCGTCTTTCGTCGTCAGCAGCGTTTCAACAAAACCGGGGCTGATCACCGTGACTTCTATGCCTTCGGGAGCCAGGTCGATGCGCAGGGATTCGAACAAATGACGCAACCCGGCCTTCGAGGCGCCGCAGGCTTCTGCCTTGGGCAGCGGCAGGTAAGTCACCGCACTGGCCATGGGCACCATATGCGGTGCGGTGCCAGCCCGTAGCAAAGGCAGGGCAGCCTCGATGCAATAGCTGCTGGCCAACAGGTTGGTGCGCACCACGTGCTCGACAATCGACGCATCGAACTGCCTGGCGTCCACGTACTCGCAGGTGCCGGCGTTGAGTATCACGGTGTCCAGCGAACCCCAATCCTCGGCAATTTGCTCGCCGATTTCGCGCACGGTCTGGCTATTGGTCAGGTCTCCGGCGACCACCAGCACTTGTCCCGGATAACGTTGCGACAAGACTTTCAGTGGCGCAACTGACCTTGAGCTTACCGCCAGGTGCGCGCCGGTTTTCAGGATTTTCTCGGCCAGCGCGGCACCAATACCGCTGCTGGCGCCGGTCAGCCAATAACGGCGAGGAGGTGTACGACTCATCCCAAGCTCCTTTTCAGCCAGGCAACAGCCCGGTCCGCTAAATGTTGCAGGTTGTCTTTGTCGAGCGCCATGAACTGCCGGCATACGGCTGCAGGAAACTACTCACAGGCACTCCCGGCCAGTTCGGCGGACAGTTGCCGTGACGGCAGATTCTTGAATGCGGCCAAGGCGCGTGTACGCGAAGCATTCAGGTCGACGATCGGTGACGGGTAATCCACAACACTGAAAAGGCCGCCGAGACTGGCGGGGTTGTGCACGTCTTTTTTACTCACCCCGGCCAGTTCCGGTAGCCAGTGCTTGATGAACAGGCCTTCGGGGTCGAATTTTTCCGACTGGCTCAACGGGTTGAAAATCCGGAAATAAGGCGCCGAGTCGGTACCGGTGGAGGAACTCCATTGCCAGCCACCATTGTTCGCCGCCAGGTCACCATCGATCAGGTGTCGCATGAAAAAGCGTTCGCCTTCGCGCCAGTCGATCAGCAGGTTCTTGGTCAGGAACATCGCCACCACCATACGCAGGCGGTTGTGCATCCAGCCGGTAGCCAGCAGTTGGCGCATGGCGGCGTCGATGATCGGCAAACCGGTACGCGCCTGTTGCCAGGCGGCCAGTTCTTCGGGGGCATCGCGCCAGGCCAGCGCTTCGGTTTCCGGGCGAAACGCGCGGTGCCGGGACACCCGTGGGTAGCCCACCAGGATGTGTTTGTAGAACTCGCGCCACAGCAGTTCGTTGATCCAGGTGACGGCGCCGGTCTTGCCGCTTTCGAACTCACCCTGATTGCTGTTCAAGGCGGCGTGCAGGCATTGGCGGGGAGAAATCACTCCGGCCGCGAGATAGGCCGAGAGCTGACTGGTGCCGGGTTTTGCCGGGAAGTCGCGCTCGTTATGGTAATGGTCGATCTGTGCATCGCTGAAGCTGTCGAGGCGCTGCCGGGCTTGGGCTTCGCCCGCCGGCCACAGGCTGCGCAGGTTATCACCGGGCGTCGTAAAACCCTCGACACTCAAGGGGATCGCATCGCTGGCAATGTTCAGCGGCGCTTGCCTGTGTGGTGCGCGGACCAGGCTGGGCAGCGAGTGGTGCAAGCGTTCGTAGCAGACTTTGCGGAACTGGCTGAAGACCTGAAAGTAAGTGCCGGTCCGGGTCAGCACACTCCCGGGCTTGAACAGCAATTGATCGAGGTAGCGGTGAACTTCGATGCCTTCGGCCCCGAGTGTCCTGGCGACCGCCGCATCGCGACGGGTTTCATGGATGCCGTACTCTTCGTTGAGGTACACCGCGTCGATCTGCCATTGCCGGCACAGATTCAGCAACACGGCTGGCGCATCCTCCCAGCGCGGTGCCCGGCGGACCAGCAGGGGAATGTTCAGTTGACCCAGTTCGCGGCTCAATTCGCGCAGGTTACGCAGCCAGAAGTCCACTTTGCAGGGCGCGTCGTCGTGTTCCAGCCATTGTTCCGGACTCAGCAGATACACGGCCACGCACGGCCCGCGGGCCGCGGCGGCCGAGAGGGCGGTGTTGTCGTGTAGGCGCAAGTCGCTGCGCAACCAGATCAATTGCATGTTGGTATCCACGCGATTCATTTAAATCAGCCCGCGCTGAATGAGTGCCTGATGTGCCGACAATGGATCTTCGGCCAGGTACAAATCAGCGATCTCGGGAGTACTTGCGGACAACTCGGCGTGGTGGATGCATACCGTTGGTCCGGCAATCATTCTTGGGCAACTGATGCCTTTGAAAAGTTTCGGCAGTTGCGCCAGGTTCATGGCCTTGCTGGAGTACAGCAGAACCCCGCGGGGTCGCAGCAGCTCGACCGCCAGTGCCAGTTCACCGACAGGCAGTGGCCCGTCGAAGACCTCCACCGGGCAATCGGCACTGCTGATCAGCCAGGCCGTTAGCCACAGCTGAGGCTCCATGGGCAAGTCCGAGTGGTTGATCAACAGCAGTGGTGCGCTGCGCAACTGACGATTGTTATGGTAGATGCGTGCGCCGAACTTGCTGCGCAACCAGGCACAAAAAAAGACTCGCTCCATCTGCGCCCCGAACTGGCTTTGCCAGCGTAGCTCCAGAGCGGCCAGCAGGGGCATCAGCAATTGCTCGCACAGGGTTCGCGGCGGATACAGCGCCATCGCCTGATTGACGCTGTCATCCAGGGCGCGTTCCTGTAATCCGCTGACCGCCTGCAGCAACGTTTGAAGCAAGGCGTGCCAATCGTTGTCGACGGACTCGCTGAAGGCTTGCGGCGTATCGAGCAATTGCTTGACCTGGCTGACGGCAACGCCACGGTTGAGCCAGGTGAGGATGGTCAGGATGCGTTGTACATGGTCGGCCGAAAACAACCGGTGCCCCTTGGGCGTGCGTTGCGGCACGATCAGGCCGTAGCGCCGCTCCCATGCGCGCAAGGTCACGGCATTGACGCCGGTTTGCCGCGCCACTTCACGGATCGGCAGCCAACCTTCGTCCAGCGCCTTGTTAAAGTCATCGCCGAGGTCATCGCGGGCGCTGGTGTCGGGTGCTTTTTTCATTGGATGGCGTTTCGCAGGCTGAGGTCTTCCGGGGGCGGTTGCAGGTAAACCTGCTGTGCGATGTACGGATCGGGGTGTCGGTTAAAGTGATGTTTGAGCAGTGTCAACGGCACCACCAACGGCACGATGCCCAGGCGATACTGGCTGATCACGTGTTGCAACTCCTGCTTGTCTTCGCGGCTGATGGCCTGTTTCAGGTAGCCACTGAGGTGTTGCAGGACATTGGCATGGGTGCCGCGGGTGGCGCACTTTTTCAGGGCCGCCATCAGTTCAATGAAATAGCGCGCGCCAAGCTCCTTCGGATCGGTATGGCCCATGTTGCCCAGCAGGTTGCCGAGCACTTTGTATTGCTGTGGATTGTGCGCCATCAACAGGTATTTGTAGCGCGAGTGAAAGTCCGTGAGACCGCGCCGGGTCAGGCCTTCCTGGCACAGCTGCTGCCAGGCGCTGCAGGCGAATACGCGAGTGAGGAAGTTTTCCCGCAGCTCCGGATCGTTGAGCCGGCCGTCTTCCTTCACCGGCAAATCCGGGTGCAGCAGGCAGGCGCTGATGGCGATTTTCGGTTTGGCGGGGGAGTGGGGCATCGGAGCACCTCGAATCTGAACCTGTACAAACATTCGAGTCTGTACAAGACAACTTCATCATAGATTCAAAGTTGTACAAGTCAAATTATATGTATAGGTATTTTGACCGGCTGCTGTCCATGACGACAGCAGCGACTTGCTCGGATCGATGCTCTTTACTGCAGGTGTTCATGCAAGCGGCGGGCAGCTTCCTGACCGCTGAGCCAGGCCCCTTCGACGCGTCCGGACAGGCACCAGTCGCCACAGGCGTACAGCCCCAGGTCGGCATCGGCCAGGGTGCCCCATTCGTGACTGGTGGCAGGGCGGGCGTAGAGCCAGCGGTGGGCGAGGCTGAAGCTCGGCGCGGGCATGGAGTCGTGCAGCAGTTCGGCGAATGCGCCATGCAGCTGTTCGATCACAGCCTCCTTGGGCAGGTCAATGTGCTGGCGACTCCAGGAGCTGGTGGCGTGCAGCACCCAGGTGTCGAGGGTGTTGTCGCGTCCGGGTTTGCTACGGTTGCGGGCCAGCCAGTCGAGTGGGCTGTCCTGTACGAAGCAGCCTTCCATGGGGGTTTCCAACGGTGTTTCGAAGGCCAGGGCAATCGCCCAGGTCGGGTCCATCTTCACCCCGGCGGCGGCGCCCGCGAGCTTCGGCGCAGATGCCAGCAGAGCCGTGGCCTGTGGGGCTGGCGTGGCGATGACCACGTGGCTGAACGGCCCGTGGGTGAAGCCCTCGGCGTCCTGCAGATGCCAGTGTTCTTCACCGCGATAGACCTCGGTGATCCGGCAGGCGAAATGCACTTCAAGGTCACCGAGCAGGGAGCGGGTAATGGCGCTCATGCGGGGCGTACCGACCCAGCGGGTCTGCTCGTCCGGCGACAGGTTGAGCTGGCCGCCATGGTAGGTGTACAGCTGCGGCGTCCACTCGGCGACCCAGCCGTTGGCTTGCCAGCGCTGGACTTCCGTGACAAAGCGGCGATCGCGGGCGGTGAAATATTGCGCGCCCATGTCCAGAGCACCCGCATCGCTGCGCTTGCTTGACATGCGCCCGCCGCTGCCGCGGCTTTTATCGAACAGTTGAACCACGTGCCCGAGGTCGGTCAGGGCCTGGGCGGCGGAGAGTCCGGCAATGCCGGTGCCAATGATTGCGATAGGTACAGTCATAGGGGCCTCGTTTACCTTTCTGTACAGACTACGCCGGGGTTGAAACCTGTACAATATTGTTTTTTGGTATAACTTTTAGCGTTCTCGTTCTGACAGCTTGGCCTATTGTTAAACATAGCGCCTGCTCGATACCAAAGATCCCTGCTTATAAAAATAGACTAATGGACAGGGTAAAACGCCACGCGAGGAAGAAGTCATGCACATATTGCTGACCGGCGGTACTGGTTTGATAGGACGTCAGCTCTGCCGGCACTGGTCAGGGCAGGGCCATCGCCTGATAGTCTGGAGTCGCAAGCCTGAAAAGGTCGCGAAAATATGTGGTGCCCAAGTGCGTGGAGTTGCTCGGCTGGAGGATCTGGGGCAGGAGCCGGTGGATGCGATCGTCAACCTTGCCGGAGCGCCAATTGCCGACCGTCCCTGGACGCACAAGCGCAAAGCCTTGTTGTGGAGCAGCCGGATCACGCTGACTGAAACCCTGTTGGCGTGGCTTGAAAGCCTCGAGCAGAAACCAAGGGTCTTGATTTCCGGTTCGGCTGCTGGTTGGTATGGCGATGGTGGCGAGCGCGAACTGACCGAGGACACGGCGCCGGTCAGCGAAGATTTCGCCAGCCAGTTATGCATCGCCTGGGAAGAGACTGCACAGCGGGCTGAAACGCTGGGCATTCGCGTCATTCTCATCCGTACCGGGTTGGTGCTATCGGCGGAGGGCGGCTTTTTGTCGCGGCTGTTACTGCCGTTCAAACTGGGCCTGGGAGGGCCGATCGGCAACGGCCGGCAGTGGATGCCGTGGATTCATATCGACGATCAAATCGCCCTGATTGATTTTCTTCTGCACCGCAACGAGGCCAGCGGTCCCTATAATGCGTGCGCGCCCAGACCGGTGCGCAACCGCGAGTTTGCCAAGGCGCTGGGCAGCGTGCTGCATCGCCCGGCGTTCATGCCGATGCCGGCCCTCGCATTGAAGGTGGGGCTGGGCGAGTTGTCCTTGCTGTTGCTGGGTGGCCAACGGGCCACGCCGGTTCGCCTGTTGAAGGCGGGTTTCACTTTTCAGTTCACGGATTTGCGCGCGGCTCTGGACGATCTGTCCGGTCGCCTTTGAAATAGGACGTTGCATGACCGATCACGCGTTGCTTCTGGTCAACCTGGGTTCACCTGCCTCCACCTCGGTGGCGGATGTGCGCAGCTACCTCAATCAATTTCTGATGGACCCGTACGTGATCGACCTGCCATGGCCGGTTCGACGCTTGCTGGTGTCGCTGATCCTGATCAAGCGCCCCGAGCAGTCGGCCCACGCCTATGCCTCGATCTGGTGGGACGAGGGCTCGCCGCTGGTGGTGCTCAGCCGCCGCCTGCAACAAGCCATGACCGGCCAGTGGCAGCATGGCCCGGTCGAACTGGCGATGCGCTACGGCGAGCCGTCGATTGAATCGACGCTGGTGCGCATGGCCGCCGCGGGGCACAAGCGAATCACGCTGGCGCCGCTGTATCCACAGTTCGCCGACAGCACCACCACTACCGTCATTGAGGAAGCCAGACGTGTGGTGCGCGAGAAGAGCCTCGACGTACAGCTGTCGGTGCTCCAGCCGTTCTACGATCAACCGGAGTACCTCGATGCGCTGGTGGCCACGACCCGGCCGCATTTGCAGCAGGACTTCGATCACCTGTTGATGAGTTTTCATGGGTTGCCGGAACGGCATCTGAAGAAGCTCAACCCCGGGCACAGCTTCGAGGGTGGCGGTGATTGCTGCGCCGGGGCGCCACCCGAGGTGGTCGCCACCTGTTATCGCGGCCAATGCCTGCGTACGGCGGCAGAGTTTGCCAAGCGCATGGGATTGCCGGAGGGCAAGTGGTCGGTGTCGTTCCAGTCGCGTCTGGGGCGCGCCAAGTGGATCGAACCCTACACCGAAGCGCGCCTCGATGAGTTGGCCAAAAGCGGCGCGAAAAAGATTCTGGTGATGTGCCCGGCATTCGTGGCCGATTGCATCGAAACACTGGAAGAGATTGGTGATCGCGGGAAGGAGCAATTCCGCGCAGCAGGGGGAGAGGACCTGGTGCTGGTGCCGTGCCTCAACGATGACCCGCATTGGGCGAAGGCGTTGAGTGCGTTGTGCGAGCGAGCGCCTCTGGCGCTTTAAAAGCTTCACGAGCAAGCCCGCTCCCACAGGGTCGGTGATTAACCTGTGGGAGCGGGCTTGCTCGCGAAGTGGGTCTTTCAGTCAGCGAAGAATCCGAGTCTGCTTAGATCAGCGGCTCATTCGCCTTCTTGTGCTTCCAGCTGTCATTGCCCGGCAGGATCAGATTCAAACCAATCGCCACTACCGCGCACAGCGCGATGCCCTTGAGGCCGAAATCGTCCGGCCCGGTGCCGGTGCCGATCAGCACGCCGCCGATCCCGAATACCAGGGTCACCGAAACGATCACCAGATTGCGCGCCTCGCCCAGATCGATCTTGTGGCGGATCAGCGTGTTCATCCCCACCGCCGCAATCGAACCGAACAACAAGCAGAGAATCCCGCCCATCACCGGCACCGGAATGCTTTGCAGCAGTGCACCGAACTTGCCGATAAACGCCAGGCTGATGGCGAAGATCGCCGCCCAGGTCATGATTTTCGGGTTGTAGTTCTTGGTCAGCATGACCGCGCCGGTCACTTCGGCGTAGGTGGTGTTGGGTGGGCCGCCGAACAGGCCGGCCGCCGTGGTGGCAATGCCGTCGCCGAGCAGGGTGCGGTGCAGGCCCGGCTTCTTCAGGTAATCGCGACCAGTCACGCTACCCACGGCAATCACGCCGCCGATGTGCTCGATGGCCGGGGCCAGGGCCACCGGAACGATGAACAGGATCGCTTGCCAGTTGAATTCCGGCGCGGTGAAGTTCGGGATGGCGAACCACGGTGCCGCAGCAATCTTCGCAACATCGACCACACCGAAGTAGAACGACATGCCGAAACCGACCAGCACGCCGGAGATGATCGGCACCAGGCGGAAGATGCCCTTGCCGAAAACCGCGACGATCAGCGTGGTCAGCAGCGCGGGCATCGAGATCATCATCGCCGTCTGGTAATGAATCAATTCACTGCCATCGCCAGCCTTGCCCATGGCCATGTTGGCGGCAATCGGCGCCATGGCCAGGCCGATCGAAATGATCACCGGCCCGATCACCACCGGCGGCAGCAGGCGGTCGATGAAACCGGTGCCTTTGATCTTCACCGCGAGGCCGAGGAAGGTGTAGACGAATCCCGCCGCCATCACACCGCCCATGGTCGCCGCCAGGCCGAACTGGCCCTTGGCGAGAATGATCGGGGTAATGAAAGCAAAGCTCGATGCCAGGAACACCGGCACCTGACGCCCGGTGACGATCTGGAACAGGATCGTCCCCAGGCCGGCCGTGAACAGCGCCACGTTCGGGTCGAGACCGGTAATCAGCGGCATCAACACCAGAGCGCCGAAGGCCACGAACAGCATCTGCGCACCCGACAGCACCGTGCGCCAGAGCGGATCGTTGAACTCTTGCTGCATGCTCACGCGTCCTTCTGCTTGGTGCCGAAGATCTTGTCACCGGCATCGCCCAGCCCTGGGATGATGTAGCCGTGCTCGTTGAGTTTCTGATCAATGGAAGCGGTGTAGATGATCACGTCCGGGTGAGCTTTCTCGACCACAGCGATGCCTTCTGGCGCGGCGACCAGCACCATGGCGCGGATGTCCTTGCAGCCGGCTTTTTTCAGCAGGTCGATGGTGGCAACCATCGAGCCACCGGTGGCAAGCATCGGGTCGATGATCATTGCCAGGCGTTCGTCGATTTCCGGTACCAGTTTTTCCAGGTAGGTGTGGGCTTCAAGGGTTTCCTCGTTGCGAGCCACGCCGACGGCGCTGACCTTGGCGCCCGGGATCAGGCTGAGCACGCCTTCGAGCATGCCGATGCCGGCACGCAGGATCGGTACCACGGTGATTTTCTTGCCGGCGATTTTCTCGACCGATACGGTGCCGCACCAGCCCTCGATATCGTAGGACTCCAGCGGCAGGTCTTTGGTGGCTTCATAGGTCAACAGGGCGCCGACTTCCTGAGCGAGCTCACGGAAATTCTTGGTGCTGATGTCTGCGCGGCGCATAAGGCCAAGTTTATGACGGATCAGCGGGTGGCGGATCTCATGGATGGGCATGGGGAAAGGCTCCGGCGGCGGGCAAAAAAACCGGCCTAGATTAATCTATCCGAGGGTGTTGTCCTATAGACATACAGTACGTTAGTCCACAAACGCTTGATCTGGCCGTGCGGGATGCGTACCTTTGCCCGCTTTTCCTGACTTCCAACCCCCTGGAGAGCGCCATGTCCGCTGATCTCGAGCATATCCGTCAAATCATGCGAGAGGCTGACTGCCTGTACACCGAAGCTGAAGTCGAGGCGGCCATCGCCCGCGTCGGTGCACAAATCAACGAACAAATGGCCGACAGCAACCCGGTGGTGTTCTGCGTGATGAACGGCGGGCTGATTTTCTCCGGCAAGCTGCTGACCTATCTGCAGTTCCCGCTGGAAGCGTCCTACCTGCACGCCACCCGCTATCGCAACGAAACCAGCGGCGGCGACCTGTTCTGGAAAGCCAAGCCGGAAGTGTCCTTCATCGACCGTGATGTGCTGATCATCGACGACATCCTTGATGAAGGTCACACCCTGGGCGCGATCATCGACTTCTGCAAACACGCTGGCGCACGTAAAGTGCACACTGCCGTGTTGATCGACAAAGACCACGACCGCAAGGCCCGGCCGGACCTCAAGGCCGATTTCGTCGGTCTGCCGTGCATCGACCGTTACATCTTCGGTTATGGCATGGACTACAAAGGCTACTGGCGTAACGCCAACGGGATTTTTGCCGTTAAAGGAATGTAAGAACATGATCGCGCCTCGCTTTCTGGATCAGACCCTGTTCACCGAGTTGGCCGGGAAAGCCGCGGCCAATCCTCGTGGGCGCCAGCATCACAACTTCCATCAGATGGAAGACGCTTGCCATCGCATGGCGGTGGGGTTGCAGCCGTCCACGTATATCCCGCCTCACCGGCATTTGGGCGACAACAAGGCCGAAACCCTGTTGGTCCTCAAGGGGCGGCTGGGTGTGTTGATCTTTGACGAGACCGGTACGGTGCTGAGCAAGACCGTGCTTCAGGCCGGTGGCGACTGTGTTGGCGTGGACCTGCCGGCCGGTGTGTTCCACGGCTTGGTGGTGCTGGAGGCCGACAGCCTGATGTTCGAATGCAAGGCCGGCCCTTACCGTCCGGTCGGTGAAGGTGAACTGGCGCATTGGGCGCCACGCGAAGGCGAGCCCGGTGTTGCCGAGTATCAGGCCTGGATGCACGCGCAGTTCGATTGATATACACCACTTGTAGGAGCGAGCTTGCTCGCGATGGACGTGAACGATGACGCTTGTCTGGAAAAAGCGTCGCCTTCAATTACATCGCGAGCAAGCTCGCTCCTACACCCGTCCTCTGGAGCCTGCCATGAGCCGTTCGATCCGCTGCTGTGCCGCCCTGTTGCTGACCCTCAGCCTGCCACTTGCCGCGGCCCCGGCGCCCATGCACAGTCAATTTCTGCCGCCGGACGATCTCACTCTGCGCGCTGCTGATCCCGAGCAGCAACAACTGCTGCAGGTTACCGAGTATTCGGTGGTGGTCGGCAGCCAGCGTCAATCCAGTCAACAGCCCATTCCGGTCACTTCGCCCCTGCTGATTCGACTCAAGGGCAAATCCTTGAACAAGGGCGCCAGCATCAGTCAGGTGCTGGTCAATTTCGACGGCGAAAGCAAAAGCCTGAAGAAGCCGGTCTATGACGCGCCGAGCAAGACCCTGACCCTCTATTACCCGCTGGCGCAATACCGGGTGGTGATCGACTTGTTGCGCAACGACACGGTGTATTGCCAGTTTCTCAGCTACGCCAATGGGCATGTCTGGGCCGATCTGCACACCGGCAGCACTCGTCCGCGTTGAGCCCTGTGCCTGCGCAGGGGTAAACTGCCCGCCCCGTGAAATGTCTGCGAGCTGGAGTCGGCAATGCGTAAAGATAAAAAACAAGTGATTGGTGACGAGATCGGCGATGAGCAGATCAAGTTGTTCCTCGATTTCGAACCGGTCGACGCGACTTCTCCGTCCCTGCACAAACTGGTCAAGGCCTACCGTGGCCTGCGCATCGACGATTTCGAGCGTTTCCTGACGTTCTTCGTCGAAGCGGGTTACGACGTGAATGGCAAGGATGAGCACGGCAATGACTTCGTTGCCCTGATCAAGGATCAGCGCAACGCGGCGGATTACATCGAGCTGATCGAGAAAGCTCGCGGCTGAGTAAATTTCAGCCATAAAAAAACGCCCCGTTCTCACCGAGAACGGGGCGTTTTTCATGGCGCCGAATCAAGCGTAGCTTTCGGTCTCGCTGCTGGCTTCAACCAGTTCCAGGGCAACGTTGTTCTGCGCGTTGATCTTGCGATACAGCGCAGCGTCGGTTTCCAGAACTTTTTCCCGGGCCGGGAAAATTTCGGCCAGTTTGGTGGCCCATTCGCCCTTGGCTTTGCTCGGGAAGCATTTTTCGATCAGCTCGAGCATGATCGAAACGGTCACCGAGGCACCTGGAGAAGCGCCGAGCAGTGCCGCCAGGGAACCGTCCTTGGCCGCGACCAGTTCGGTACCGAATTGCAGGATGCCGCCTTTTTTCGGGTCTTTCTTGATGATCTGCACCCGTTGGCCGGCCACTTCCAGACGCCAGTCTTCGGGTTTCGCCTGCGGGTAGAAGCGACGCAGGGAATCCAGGCGCTGCTCCATCGACTGCATCACTTCGCTGACCAGGTATTTGGTCAGGTCCATGTTGTTTTTCGCCACGGCGAGCATCGGGCCGATGTTGCCGGCGCGAACCGACATCGGCAGGTCCATGAAGGAACCGTGCTTGAGGAACTTGGTGGTGAAGCCGGCGTACGGTCCGAACAGCAGGGACTTCTTGCCATCGACTACGCGGGTGTCAAGGTGCGGCACGGACATGGGTGGCGAACCTACTGCGGCCTGGCTGTAGACCTTGGCCTGGTGGTGCTTGACCACTTCCGGGTTGTCGCAGCGCAGCCACTGGCCGCTGATCGGGAAGCCGCCGAAGCCTTTGCTTTCTTCGATGCCCGAGGCTTGCAGCAGCGGCAGTGCCGCGCCGCCAGCGCCGAGGAAGACGAATTTGGCGTCGACTTCACGGGTATTGCCGCTGTTGACGTCCTTGATGCTGACGGTCCAGCCGCCGTTGCTGCGCTTGAGGCCGGTCACGCGCTTGCAGTACTTGACCTGGGCATCGGGTGCGCTGGTCAGGTGCTTGAGCAACTGGTTGGTCAGGGCGCCGAAGTTGACGTCGGTGCCATTGATCACGCGGGTCGCGGCGAGGGTTTCGCCAGGATCGCGGCCAGGCATCATCAGCGGCATCCACTCGGCCATTTTGGCCTTGTCTTCGGTGTATTCCATGTCGGCGAAGGCGTGGTGCTTGCTCAGCACCCTGAAGCGTTCCTTGAGGAAGGACACGCCGCTGTCGCCCTGCACGAAACTCAGGTGTGGCACCGGGCTGATAAACGATTTGCACGAGCCGAACGTGCCTTTTCGGGTCAGGTACGACCAGAACTGCTTCGACACCTCGAACTGGGTGTTGATGTGCACGGCTTTCTTGATGTCGACGGCGCCATCGGCTGCCTGCGGCGTGTAGTTGAGCTCACACAGCCCGGCGTGACCGGTACCGGCGTTGTTCCACGGGTTGGAACTCTCCGCAGCACCGGAATCCATCAGCTCGACGACTTCCAGCTTGATCGCGGGGTCGAGCTCTTTGAGCAGTACCGCCAGGGTGGCACTCATGATGCCGGCCCCAACCAGTACTACGTCGACTGCTTCGTTATGCGCCATTTAACGCGTCTCCAAAATCTGCAGCACCAAATTGTCGGCATGGCTGCCAGGAGTGACGGGGCGTGTCAGTGTTGCCCCAGGTACCCATGGCAGTGTCGCCATGTCCGAATCTTCGCAATTTATCGCAACTTCGACGGACGCTACCTGCCGGGCCTATGAGCCATATGAACTCATTTCAGCGCGCGGGAGGCAATTCGACTTATGGTCGATACATCCGTTTGTGCAACCAAATCCGTAGCGGACAGGCTTCAGGCTCCGGTGTTAGAGGAATACTCGGTCCTGTGTCGTTGGGCTGTTGTAGACGCTAATGGTGCATGTTCAGACGCAAAACTATTCATTTGCTCGCCACACTCTTGTGAAGTTGTGAAAACCCGTTTTTTTCACGCTCTTTTGAAGACGTGAACCTCAAAAAGGGCTGTCCCAGCCTGGCACCGTGCCCGGATGGATTGCCGCCATGGGATACAGGGCAGGCAAAACGGGCAAACAGCTCAGTGACCGAGCGTAATGACAGCTCTGCAGATTCGCGAAAAGTGGAGGTTTTGCTCAACGAAACAGCAAGCGCGCCAGCTTCACTCGATCTGTGTGGGCGGCTCTCTGTGGGCGGTGCGGGGTGTCAACACAAGCGCATTGACGATGCTGCGAGGCCCGATCAGGAGACGTCCTTATAATCGGGGGGAGATTGTATCTAAGAAACGCAGGGAATTGGTCGTGTTTAATGACTTTTATTAGGTGTTTGGTCAGGTCGTCATCAATTGCTGTGCACGCGAGCGTGGCTGCTGCTGTTGCGAAACGACGCGGGCACCGGCCGGCAGCGGCTGATTCAGCCAGTTCAGGCGGATTTCTTCGATTTCAACCCAGCCATCACCCATGGGCTGGAGGCTGCACTGCTTGAACGCCTGGCAATGGCCATTGCTGTCGAGCAGGGCAAAGCAGCGGTGCAGTGGGCGTGGTGCGAACAACGAGACGAGGTATCGCATGGCAAATTACCTTGTAGGGCGGTTATTGTGAAAATAGCCCACTAGCCGTTACGTGCAAGTGTATGGGCGATGACAGATAGGTGACAAGAACCGCTTTCCCAGGGAGTTGTCAGAGATTTCATCAAACACGGTGAGGTGCTGGTTCCCCGCGGTGGCGCACCGCTATACTGCTGGCCTGTTTGTGCCTGATTCTGGAGAGAAGAGCATGTTGCAACGCCTGTTGTTCGGTTTGATCACTGTGACCAGTTTGACCCTGGTTGGTTGCGCCCACAGCCCGCAACAACTGAGCCCGGAACCCAAGCTGACCGCCCAGCTGGCCCCGGTCGGCCATGGCCAGCCCGTTGTGGTACGTGTAGTGGACGGTCGTCCGTCGCCAACCCTGGGAACCCGTGGCGGCCTGTATCCGGAGACCAGCGCGATCACCGTGCAGGGCGCGCAGATCCTGCCGAAACTGCAGGCCCAGGCTGAAGCCGCCGTGCGTCTGTTGGGCTTTACCCCGACGAACAATGCCATGAATGCACCGCAACTGACCGTGACCCTGGCAGAGTTGAAGTACCAGTCGCCCAAGGAAGGCATGTACGTGACCGAAGCCACCATCGGCGCGACGTTCCGCTCGGATGTACAGAACGCCAACCGTCGCTACAGCGGCCGTTATGGTTCGTCCCTGGACCAGCGCTTCGGTATGGCGCCGAACCAGGAAACCAACACCAAGCTGGTCAGCGATGTGTTGAGCGATGCGTTGACCCGCCTGTTCAAGGACCCGACCGTGGGCCAGATTCTCGGCGAGTAATGCGAGCCCACTGTAGGAGCGAGCTTGCTCGCGATGGACGTTAACGATTACGCGGGGAATCTGATACCCCGCGGCGTCCTCAAGTCCATCGCGAGCAAGCTCGCTCCTACAGGGGGCAAGGGAATCACGCGGCTTGCGAGTAGAAATCCAGCACGCTCACACCGGTCAGCAAATCCGTTTCCGGCAAATCCGCATGTTGATGTCCACCCAGGGCGCAATACACCAGCCAATGGCGGTCTTGAACATTGAAAGCGAGGCTGCCGACGAGGGCTTGTTGTTCTTCGCTGGGGGTGATGAGGTAAAGACGATCCTGGTTTTCGGCGTGGAGCATGACGAGGTCCGTGTCGGTTTCGAGGCGCGCATGGTCGCCGATACAGATGACGAAGCCGTGACTCAGGACAGCCATTAGTCAATTGCTTCGTTATTTGTCGGAAACAGAGGGCAGGGGCGCAGGGTTTCGGTAGAATCCGCGCCGCGGTCGCCGGTCCGGCACCTGCCACCTGTTTTACTTGAGGTCTGTGATGTCGCTGCACTTGATGACGCTGTTTACCGCCCATCCCGCCAAATTGATCAATCTGCTGGCCTTGCTCTTAGCCTTCCCGGGCGGCTGGTTGTTGCACGCCACCCGTCGTCGCGAACTGCGCGCGATGGCCAGTTTGCAGGCGCAGCGCCAGAGCAGCCCCAGCGTAGAGCCCACGCTGGACTGGGCGACCTTGCGCAGGAACCGGTTTTTCTACATTTTCGGTTTTGCCTGCATGGGGATGGCGCTGCTGGTGTCGTGGATCAGTACGCAGGTCTGAAGTCTTGACGCAGCACCCTCGCAGAAACAGAAACGGCGCCTCGAAGGCGCCGTTTTTGCATCTGGCCGAAACCGCTTACAGCGGCAACCCTGCCTTCACCCGGTACTGATTGCGTACCGGCGTCGCATATTGCAACACCAGGAATGGACGATGCTCTTCGGGGCAGGCGTCCAGGCGGCGTTGCCATTCTTCCTGGGCCTTGGCCAGTTCCTCGGCCGGGAACACTTGCGCAGCTTTTGGTACCTGCAGTTGCGGGTCAGCGTCCTTCCACTGCGCATAAGCCAGGTAATGCACCGGGAACAAGCGATAGCCGCTGAGGATTTGCTTGTCCATCTCGACCGCCAATTGCTTGGTATCTTCGAACAGGTCGGTGATCGGCGCGGCAAAGTTCACATGCACCCGGCCCTTGTAGCCGGTGATGCCCTTGGCGATGCTCACGTCATCCTCGCCCGGCACTTTGGTGTAGCTGCCGGTGGTGGCGCGGATGTAAAGCTCGCGGGCCTTGGCCTGATCGCACGGGTCGTATTCGTAGCTGATCGACACCGGGGTCAGGTTCAGCGACTGAATGACTTCACCGAACGGCTCGTCCTTGCGGCTCATGTGGAACATCTTGAGGATTGCCGATTCGGTACGGTCGTCACCGTCCTTGGCACGCCCCTCTGCCTGGGCGATCCAGATCGAGGCGCAATCATTGCGGATCGAATGGTTGATGTACGCCGACAGCAATTGATAAGCCGCCATTTTCTCCCGACGTCCGCTGATCGAGCGGTGCACGATGAAGCTCTTGTTCAGGCGCATCAGGTCGCTGACGAAAGGCTTTTGCAGCAGGTTGTCGCCAATGGCGATGCGCGGGGTCGGCAGACCGGCGTGGTACACGGCATAGTTGACGAAGGCCGGGTCCATCACGATATCGCGGTGGTTGGCGATAAACAGGTAGGCACTGCCGGACTTGAATTGCTCTACCCCGGTATAGGTGACACCGTCGGTGGCGCGCTCGATGGTATGGTCGACGTAATGCTCGACTTTGTCCTGTAATGTGGCCACGGAGGTCACGCCGGCAAACTCACGGCGCAGCCGATGGGCTATAAGAGGTTTGAGCGCCCAGCCTAAAGCGCCGGCGAAACGCGGGAAGCGGAAGTGGGTGAGGATATCTAGAAACGCCTTGTCGCCGAGCAGCCGTGCCAGCACTGCCGGGACTTCACTGTCGTCGTAAGGTCGGATGGCATCGAATTCGCCCATCATGCTCTCTTGTTAGAAACGGCTAGGGTAAGTAAAGGTTTTGATCGAAAACCGGCGGGGCACGGTCTGAAAAAGTAGCCAGACAAAAATAGCCCTGCAAATAGACCGGCGATTATACGCACAAGTCACTTGGGAGACCGCGATGCTGGAAAACGCGCTGTATGAATGTCCGTATTGTGGTGAGGAGGTAGAGACTACTCTGGATTTGTCCGGTGGCGATCAGACCTACATCGAGGACTGCCAGGTATGCTGCCGGCCGATAACGTTTGTGTTGCAGGTTCATGGAGAGGAATGGCATCTCGAAGTGTTCAGTGAAAACGAGTGAGGAGCGTGTATGCAGCGCATCTACGATCCGGAAAACCTGATGGAAGGCGAGTTGCTGCAAGGCATGCTCGCCAGCGAGGGTATCGAGGCGCATCTGGTCGGTCGTGATTTGCTCGGGGGCAGCGGCGAGTTGCCGATCTATGGCCTGCTCGGGCTGTCGGTCGAGAACGACCAGGCCGAATACGCCCGCGAGCTGATCACCGCGTACAATGCCGCGCTGCCGCTGTCCGGTGATGAACCGGACAGTTTTCCCGGCACGCTGGTCTGTTAGGCTGGCGTTCGTTTGATCAAGAGCCGTGTTGCCCCATGTGTGGACGTTATGCCCTGTTTCGCTGGAATCCCGCCTTCGCGGCGCTGCCCGGTTTTCCCGCCGACCAGCAGGCGCAGTGGAACATTTCCCCCAATGATTCGGTGTTGATGCTGCGGGCCGGGCCGGACGGCCAGCGCACGTTGGCCCGCGCCCGCTGGGGC